>JAGOLJ010000061.1 GCA_017994125.1 Candidatus Altimarinota bacterium | reverse complement strand
TCACCAACAAAGGCCACACTTCCTGAAAATGTTGTGGAAACAAGAAATATTTTTGATGTCCGGCAGCAGCTGATGATGCAGCAAAAACTTCACTATGATTTCAACCCCCAATTCTTCTGCAGTCTTAAAAGTTTTGATATCAACGGTTACCTTGCCGATATCCAGGCCCTGATAGAAAAGAAAGAAGCGATTGCTTACTGCAAAAGGGAAAATCAACATATCCTTGGGTTTATTGTTGTGGAAAAAGAAAAGAGACAGTCCTATATAAGTGAGTTATTCGTTGAAGAAAAATACCGTGGCCTGGGCATTGGTAAAGTACTTATGTCTGCTGTGGAAGATTTTGCCGGCCATACTCCCTTAGTGACAAGCCTTGCTGTCCAGAATATGAATGCCATGGCCTTTTACAAGAGATGCAATTTTGTTGAAACTGACCGGCTTTATTACTTATACCTAATTTAGAGCTAGTTGTGTGTTACCGGACAATTTTCATATTTTGGGTATCTGCTTGCCTTTTTGGCTTTATTAGAATAGGCTTCGGCCAATATCTTTAAAATTTTTATGTTTAAATCGAATCGCGGAGGAAAATTTGGAGGCAAAAGCGGCGGTAACGGGGATAAAAAATATGCATCGCGGAGTTTTGGCAAGTCTTTTGAGAAAAGGGATCGTGGGCCAAAGGAACTGCATTCAACTACCTGTGCTGAATGTGGAAAACCATGTGAAGTGCCTTTTAAACCATCCGGGGCCAAACCCGTATTTTGCCGGGACTGTTTTAACAAGGAAGAACAGGGTGAAGAGCGGAATGAGCGATTTGAAAAACGGGATTATGGCAAAAGGGATTTCGACGATTCAAGGCGCGATTTCAGGAGCTCAAGGCAGGGCAGTTCTAATGCCGCAACGGAACAACAGCTGCAAATGATTAATGATAAACTCGATCGGATCCTGAGGCTGCTTTCTTCAAGCGAGCCGATGTAGTTGTCTCTGGGGGAAGCCAAAGATTGAATCAGTCTTTCTTTTCTTTGAAGACAAGGAAATCCCTTAAATCAAATATTCTAACCAGTATTAAAGCTGTTTCTCCCCTGGTAATGTTGTTTAAAGGCCTGAACACATTTTTGCCGTCCTCATTATACCCGTAAATGAGATTGTTTTCTTTGCCTGCAGAGACAAACTTAAAATACCAGTCGTCGCTAAAGATATCTGAAAAATAATTGCTACCGGCATAATTGCCCTTAATCAACTGCTGAATATTAACCAGGATTTTAACAGCTTCGGCTCTTGTGATCGGCCTGTCCGGATAAAAATTGCCGTCCAGTTCCCCGTTGACTATCCCTGCTTCCAACCCGGAATAGACGTAATTTACATACCACGCCTCACTGTCTAGAGCAATGTCCCTGAAAAGTTTGGAGGGTTGTTTCTGTGAACTGTCAGAGCTTATTTTATCCCCTTTTAAGAGCCATTTATTCACTGTCATGCAGTTTGAAAGCATTGCCATTTTTAAAAACTCCGCACGTGTAATCCACTGATCGGGCTTAAATATCTTTTCCCCACCTTTGCCAACATATCCCTCGGTTATGGAAGAAAAATCGCTCATGGTTTTGCTTAAAATCATAATCGCATTTCGAGCGAAATGATCTCCAATATCTGAAAACGGTTCCGGGTTTTTATTCTGCTTAAGACATGATACAGATGATTGCGGTTCTTTAGGCAAGACAGATACTTCACCATCTTTTTTAACAGCAACTGATTCCTGGCTTGCTGGCAGTACCGGAGCCGGATTATACCAGCCACTACCTCCTCCCTGGGACGGAAAATTGATGTTGAAAATTACACTACCGGTTGTCGGCCCATTGCCTGCAGAATCTGTAACTGCTATGGAAATTGTTTGTGGGCTGCTGCTATAAACAGAGCTGGATGTGCAAGTAACTGAAGCGCCAACAGCGGGCGTTGGCACACAACTAAATCCGACGATTGTAACAGTATCGCCAATAACCGTGTTCAGAACAACGTCCGGAGTTGTATCCGTAGTGTAATATGGCGATACAGCGCTTCCTCCGACTGAAATTACCGAGATTGGGGCAGGGGGGACAGTATCAATTGAAATGGCCAGAGCAGGAGAAAAACCTGATACATTCCCGGCTGGATCTTCTTCACTGTATGATACATTATGAATGCCGTCGGGAAGAGATGCTGAGGTAAGTGACTCTGTGCCGACACTTGTACAAACATGCGTTCCGATCAGTGTCCCTGCTGCTGGATTATCACTATAAAGCCTGATGGTTGAAGAGATTTCACTACAGGCAATATCGAAATCAGGAGTATTATCTGAAGTTAAATCATCGCTGCTTGAAATTCCCAGGTCCGAAGCGGCCTTTAAATCCGGGGCAGTGACTGGGGTAACTGGAGGAGAAAGATCAGCAACAAGATTTAACCCGTGAAGAACCGCCGGGCCATCAAGAACACTGGATTCATAAACACTAAAGGAATAGGGTGCGTAAGGTAAAGTAACTGAGCTGGTAACCGACCAGCTGCCTCCTGGAAGTACTTTCCCTGTGCCAATAAGGGTGGCTCCGTCTTTAATGATAATGTCATTGCCGGGGGTAGTGCCTGTTCCTGTAAAAGTGGGGGTCTGGTTATTGTAAACTGTTGAACCTGCGGGTGGCGTAAGAACAATGGGCGCGGGAGGCATAACAAAAGAATTGGTAAGATGGATATGCACAGCGCCGCGATTTAATCCACCTGCATCTGAAGCGTATGCTCCAACAGCAATATCTGAAATCCCATCCTTATCCAAATCACCAAGTGAAGCTACTGACGTCCCATAAGAATCGTTATCATTTAGAAATGGTCCCCCGACTGTTAGAGAATTTATTTCCCTTGTTGATTTTACTGAGCCGTTGGAATTCATCAGATGGATATGCAAAGTCCCACGATTTGTGCCCCCTGCATCATCCAGATACGCCCCTACGCCCAGATCTTTTACGCCGTCACCATCCAAATCGCCCAAAGACGCGACCTGAAGACCATAGCGATCATTGTCATTCAAAATCGGGCCATTAACAGTCAGTGTATTTATTTTAGAAGTGGATTTGACTGAACCATCAGCCTTTAAAAAATGGATATAAACGGCACCCCTTAAGCCGACACCGTCAGCATCGGTAGATACCGCTATATCCGGGATGCCATCCCCATCCAGGTCGCCCAACTCGTTTAAACTGCGGCCATATTCATTATTATTGATCAAGGTGGGCCCATTGGATGTTAAAGAAGTGATTTTAGTGGTGGATTTTACTGATCCATTGCTATTCATGAAATGGATATAAACGGCGCCGCGATTTGTTCCTCCTGTATCATCCCTAAGGGCGCCAACCATGATCTCTGTTACTCCATCACCATCCAAATCACCAACTTTAGATACGGCTACTCCATAAATATCACTATTGTTAAGGACAGGCCCATTAGGAGTAAGTCCATTGATTTGAACTGTGGATTTTACTGAACCGTCCGTATTCAAAAAATGAATGTGTACAGCCCCTCGATCCAGTCCGCCAACATCACTAGCCCAGGTTCCTACAATAATATCCGTAACGCCGTCACCATCCAAATCGCCCAGGGAGTTTACGGATATTCCATAGCCATCACTGTCACTAAGAACCGGACCATTGGCTGTTAAGGAATTGATGGGGACGGTGGATTTTACTGATCCATCCGAATTTAAAAAACTGATATAAACAGCGCCGCGATTTGTTCCTCCTGTGTCGTTGGCCCAGGCTCCTACTACAATATCCGGAACACTATCACCATCAAGATCCCCAAGGGGAGCTGCCGCGAAACCATAATTGTCCCCATTATTAAGTGCGGGGCCATTAACGGTTAAAGAGTTGATTACGACAGTTGATTTGACCGGTGAAAGTGCAGCCCTGACTGTTTCAACGGATAAAAAAGAAAGCAGTAATAATGTGCAAAAAATAAACTTTTTCAATTTAATAAAAAAAAGATATGGCTTTAATAATTTACCTAAAACTTTTTCAGGTGTCCAATCTTGTGCAATTAAGCCGATAATTTGCAATGCCAGTATAGCGATTACTGATTAGATACGGTATTTATAGCCTTGGCTTAAGTGAATGTTTTCTAATCAATGGATTTGCATCACTTGCAGGGTGCCGGGGAAAAGTATAATTTTAAATCGTTAAAGATCAATTTTAGATAGTAAATAAATTCTGCGCGGGTGGCCGCTATTAATAGGTGCTAGCTCGCAAGGTCAGAGACGATAGTTCAAGTCCCTCCCCCTGCTCCAAACAACTAAAATTAGCAATGAAAATGGATAAGACCCTTTCCGTCAGGAAAACCTGTGAATTAATTAACATACGCCACATATGCCCAAAGTAATTTTATGTGACGACGGGAAGTTTGAGGAAGTTGCATTGCTGGCCAAAGAAAATGGGTATGGTATTGAGGTTCAGGCGTTTCATAAACCGGACAATCTGCCACCTAATGCTTTTGAGGATCACCAGAAAGCCATTGAAGATATTGAATTGCGCTCTTTGCACGGGCCTTTTGGCGATTTAAACCCCGGGAGCCATGATGATAAAATCAGGGCTGTTACAAGGGAAAGATTTGAGCAGGGTTACTCGGCCGCAGTGAAACTTGGCATAAGCCAGATGGTCTTACATGACGGCTATGTTCCAGGTACCAGAAAGCCAGCTAACTGGATTCCTGAAAGCGTTGCTTTCTGGAAAGATTTTATTAAGGACAAGCCCCGGATGAAGTTCCATATTGAAAATCTGCTGGAATTTACCCCGGATATTTTGGCCGCTGTGGTTGATGGGATTCAGAGCCCTAATGTGGATTTGTGCCTTGATATTGGGCATGTGCATTGTAATTCCAAAGTAGAGGTTACTGATTGGATACGGTATTTGCGGAATAGGATTGGATATGTGCATATCCATGACAATCATGGAGAAACAGATGAACATCTGGGCCTGGGAAAAGGCAATATTCCACTGGAAGCGGTTTTTAGTGACCTGAAAAAGCATTCTCCAGATGCCATTTGGGCGCTGGAAGCCGAAGGAGATGGCCTTTTGCAGTCGATAAGATGGCTTAAAGACAAAGGAATGGCTTAGAGTAAAGATGTCGGATTACCCCCCACTTACTCCTTGTGGTTTTTGATTTGTTCCAATGCCTGTTTATAGAAATCGACAGGGGCTACACCAACCTGTTCACCAACAAACTGTCCGTTTTTAAAGAAAGCTACAGTCGGGATGCTCATTACACCGAATTTGCCAGCCAGTTCCTGGTTCTGGTCTACATTGATTTTTATAAACTTGATTTGGCTGTCGGTGTTTTCGGCTGAAAGTTTTTCCAGCATTGGCGAAAGCATCCGGCACGGGCCGCACCAGTCGGCGTAAAAATCGGCAAGGACAATACCGTTAAACTGTTCGACTTCAGTGGCGAACTCACTTTGGGTAATTTGCTGCATATTTTTTATAATTATTAATAAATTTATTGATGGTCTTTGAAGCCGCATCCAGTTCGCCGATCCATTTTTCCAGCAGCTTCATGCCTTTGGAGGTTAACCTGTATAATTTGCGATCAGGGCCGGGCTTTGACTGGGTTGAGCTTTTCTGCGACTGCCTGGTAACGTATCCTGCTTTTTGCATTGCTGACAGACAACGGTAGAGGTTCCCGATGTTGACGCCGCAACAGCATTTATGATCGAGGTTCTCCTTGATTTCGTATCCGTAACTGGGCTTTAGAGCCAGCAGGTAAAGAATGCAAGGCTCGTGGAAATTTTCTATAATGACTTTGGAGCAGTTTTTTCTCATATATTTCTGTTACTATATGTAAGTTTAATATAGATTAAAAATATTTGCAAGAGTTAATAGGTGTTTTTTATCTTTCATTTTTCTGGTATAATTTGATGAATGACAATTTAATTTATGCCTAAAATGGCTGAAGGAAAAAGAGAGGCTGCGATTGAAAAGCGGGAAAAAACCACAAAAATGGACCGTTTTGCCCTGTTTATAACGGAGAAGGTAGGAACGATCGGTTTCTTTTTGATTATTTTCCTGTGGACGATTTTATGGCTTTCCTGGAACACTTTTGCACCTTTGGGATTACGGTTCGACGCCTATCCCGGATTTGTGCTTTGGCTGTTCATTTCAAATGTTATCCAGTTGATCCTGATGCCGTTAATCATGGTTGGACAAAACCTGCAGGGTAAACACGCGGAAGCCCGTTCTGAAAGTGATTTTGAATTTAATATCAAAGGAAAACTGCAAATCCAGAAACAACTGAATGAAGTTTTGGAGCAAAACAGGGATATAATGCAGCAACTCAGGGAAATAAACAAAAAGATCTCTCCAAAGTGAACAGTAAACTACCGGCAATGTTCCGATACAGGCTTACAGTCTTCCACCCATGCGTTGAATCCCCCTTTTAATCCAATGATGTTTAGGATTTACATTGCGCGTTTCTTTTCCTCTTTACTGTTAAGATAAAGCCTCATTTCCGGCATGATTTGGACTTTTATGTCGCCTTCTTCCAGCTCCAGTTTAATCTGCCATGGTTTTGGCTGCAATTT
>JAGOLJ010000060.1 GCA_017994125.1 Candidatus Altimarinota bacterium | reverse complement strand
AGTTCACCCTGCTCTTTATATGAAGCTGAAATGGTATTTTATGTCTTACGGGTTGCTGGATGAGGATTTGGAAGAAACGGAAGCAGGAGAAAAAATGATTCTGGAAACTTTTTTAAAAGCTGCCAGGAAGAGCTGGCAGCTTTTTCATGATGAGGCCAGAAGATATGAAAAAGCAGAAATGCTTGATGTTGCCCAGTTACGCCGGTATCCAGAGTTGATGGCGACAATCCACAGGAAACTGGTTTCCGCCATGCGCAAGGATCCGGACTTTTATTTTTTTCTGCGTGATAAGTGGGCGGAGATAGGGATTATAAGCAAAGAAGAGGCTGATGATGATCCGGTAATAAGAAGAACACTTACTTACCATCTTTTTATCTGGAAAGAGTCGTGTATAAGTATTTATGGTAAAAGAAGGGATAAGTATGCCAGAGCTGGATTTACGGAGGAGGAGCTGGATGAACGGGAAAAGGAATACTTAAGGAAACGGTATAAAAACAGTATCCGCGCTATTAGATGGACGTGGAAATACGCGAAAAGCAAATCGATCCATGAGGCTTCTTATTTTGTTGATCTGGCTGAAAAGAAGCAGCAACGTAATTTGGAGGAAATGGTGGCGAAAGAGATATCCAGATCAATGACCGTTTTTAACCGGAGGAGCGAAGTGATAAAATTCCTGAGGGAATTTGTGGAAAAATATCCCCAGTTCAGGGATGTTTGCAATGAGATGGAAAGGGGATTAAATTCTCCTAAGGTTCCGGAAGAGTAATTTTTTGCATATGGAAGATTCAACTTCTTACATGAGGAGGCCCGTTTTTTGGAATGATGTTGATAGGGCGAGTTGGGAAAGTTGGCTGTGGCAACAGCAGAATTCGGTCAGGAGCGTGGACAGGCTGAAAGATGTTTTGGGCGCGTTTGGGGCTGATGGAGGGAAGTGGGATGTGGCCAATTTGGTTCTTACGGCGGAAAGATGGGTGAAGAACGGGTTCCGTTTTCAGGTGACCCCCTATGTTTTTTCGCTGGTGGACTGGACTTTAAGGGTGGAGGAGGATCCGGTGTGGAGGCAGGTTTTTCCTTTGGGCGATAAGGCCAGGAATGAAGCTGCTCCTGATGAGTACCATGTGCAAAATGAAAACTGGGAAGATGAAGCGGAAATGATTAGTCCGATTGCACAGCACAAATATGATAACCGTATTATTGTTTATACCAGCGATGTGTGCCTGGGGTATTGCAATTATTGTTTCCGGTCGCTGCTCTCTTCGGCTGATGCAGAAAGGCATGGCGGTAATCTGTACTGGAAAATGACAATGGAGGAGATTGCTAAAAGGCCGTTGGTGGAAGAAGTTATTTTAAGTGGCGGCGATCCGCTGATTTATAATAATGAGATGCTGGAAAAGATGCTCGCGGACTTGAGGTCGCTTAAAAATGTGCGTGCGATCAGAATTCATACACGGGCATGGACGCACAATCCTTACCGTATTGATGAGGAGTTTTGTTCGTTGCTGAAGAAATATGAAGTGACGGTTTTGGGGGTGCATGTGGTGCATCCGCGGGAGTTGACGGCGGAGTTTTCTGAAGCAGTTGGGCGGGTTCGTGCCAGTGGGGCAAAAACTTTGCTTATGGCCGATATTCCTTTGATAAAAAATATAAATGACCGTCCGGAAATTTTAAGGGATCTGTTTATGGGGCTTTATGTGAATGGGGTTAAACCTTATTATTTGAGCCATAATATGCCCAATATTCCGTTTGCCTCAGAACAGCGGACAACAGTGCGTAAGGGGGCGGAACTGATGGCGGCGATTAAAAGGAAAATTTCAAACGGGGCGATGCCTGAATATATTATTACCCATAAGTCCGGTAAAAAAACGGTGCCGGAGGAGCTTATTGGCACTGCTGATTTTGTTTATACGTTTAAGGAAGAGATGGCTGCGGGCGGAGGGCCAATGGTGGGGCCGGGGGCGTCGGGGAGGGGAATTCAAGGGGCGCCGGAGAGGGGAATCCAAGGGTCTCTGGGGCGGGGATGGCCAGTGATACGTTTTAAAAACTGGCAGGGAAAGTGGATGGAATATCTGGATGCCGCGCCGTGATTTTTAGAATGAATGAGGGTAGCTGTCGGGGTAGTTGCCGCCTTGGCAGGCGTAGCATACATCGCGGCCGTTTGGTTCAATGCCGCACTTTTTTAAGGCTTCACGCAGGGCTCTTCTAACGTCTTCATGACTGGCATAAAGGAGCATTTCGTTATTCCGGAGTCCGATGAATTTTTTGATTTTATCGATGTCCGGATTGGTGGGGTCTTGGGGATCGATGGCGCCGGTTACGCGTGTTACCAGTTCATCAGGATTTTTGATGGCGATGCCGTACGGGCAGGTATCGACAAATGATCCAAGTGAAAGGATGGCGTGGATTCTTCCTTGTACGTAGCCGCGCAGGTCATTAATCAGTTTGCGGAAAGTGGTTCCACGGATGAGCGTGTCGTCGCAGATGATGACGTCATTGATGGGAGAAAAAAGGTCACGGAGGTATTTGCGTTTTTCAAGGGCGGCCAGTTCACGGGTGCGTTGATCTTTGGAAATAAAGGAACGTTGGCGGCGGATGTCCGGGTTGAGGATGATGGCATCTTCGTTAAGGTGGGCGCCCTGACGCGCCAGGGCGTCATGGACTCCGCGTCCAAAGGGGGTGCCGGATTCGGGAATGGGGATTACATCGATGTGATTCAGGCTTTCGTAGCCCATTCTTTTTAGCTGGGCCAACGCTTTTTTGCCTAGAATTTTTCCTACACCAAAGCGGATTTTGCGGATGTGGGCCTTGTTTTGTGCATCCTGCTGATCGATGCAGTATAGTGAGTCTGATCTCATAAAATACATTGCTTCAAGCGAGCAAAAGGTTGAGCGATTATTGTCGGCAAATCTGATGACCTGTGGAACAGGGTTGCCCTGTTCAAAAATAAGAAGGGTGCCGGGAGGAACTTCATGGAAATTTTTATGGGGGATACGCAGAACGTCCATGGAGCTTGTCTCGGAGGAAACAATGATGTCTCCCTGCTCGGTGTTTGCCCACCAGAGCGGGTGAAAACCATGCGGGTCACGGGCTACGATCATTTGTTCACTGTTGCCGCGGGTATCGGGAGAACAGAATCTTTCTTTGCTGATAATCAGGCTGTAACTTCCTTTAAGACGGGGAAATACATCTTTGGTCAGTGCGTTGATAAAGGTGGTCCGGTCGGCGTTTTTGAGTAGGTAAAAGAAGGCTTCGGTGTCGGTGCTTTCCTCGGGGCAGAGCGGTTTGCCATCGGGAAGTGTGTAGCCGCTTTGGCAGGCCTGTTCTTTTAAAGAGGGCGTTTCACCGTCGCGGCGGCTCCAGTTCCAGATGTTTCCATTAAAGGCCAGGGCGATTTTTCCGTAAGGTGTGTAGCGTAAAAAAGGTTGCAGCTCTTCGGGTTTTTCGGCGTTGCCGGAGGTGGCGTAGCGGGACTGGAGGACAGCAACTCCGGATTGTTTGATTTCTTTGTCCTGCAGTTTCTGGGCGAAGACGGAAGCTGGTTTTGCGCTGTGGAATACTGTTGATTCCAGGCCAACATAAGCGCAGCCGGTGCCGTCGGCGCCGCGGTGTTCAATGGAGGGGAGAGTGACGATGGCCATCTGCTTTAAGCGATCGGGGCTGCCTGACATAATGCCTATTACTCCGCATTTTTCCTGCAGGGATTCAATGTCTTCACTGATTGATGAGTGGGATGCTTGTTCCATTTGATGGCACTAGCCGGGGTTGTTGAACTTGGGAAGAGGAGGTGGAGTTTAATGGTTTGTGCGGGGTGATGCAATTTTATCCGGCGAATTGGCTGTGGTAAGGCTTGATTTTTGAGTGAAAGGTAGGCAAAATAACTTCTCACAATTGTTCAATTGCTGTTACAATAGTCTTGCATGAAACAGATTCTTACATCCCAGGAATGCCATGATGCAGCGGAAAGTGCGCGTAGAACCCTTAATACGGGAAAGGTTTTGCCTTCTGATGTCCGCGAGCAGCTGGTGGTGGTGCAGGAACGCGGTGAGGTTTTGGCGAAAGTCGAGGCTGTTACAGGGATGCGTTTTAATGTCGATTTGAATGCTCCGGGCAATGTTGGTGGATATGCCAGGCCCGATACATGGGGGCTTTATATGTCATCAAGGTTTTTGAGCAAACGAAAGGAAAGTGAAGCTGTACACATTTCCAGGCATGAGGCTAATCACAAGAAAACCAAAATCACCAAGCTTGATGTGGAGAAGAAATTTTCGGATTTGGATCCCAGGTATCTTAAAGTTTTAAAGAGGACTTTGAAGAAGGATAAGATTGAAGATAAATTTTTGATGGAAGGATTTAATGAGTATCTGACCAAGCATGAAAATGGTGATGCGTTGCATAGCGGCTATGATGAGGAAGAGGTTCCTGCCGCCAGAGAGCTGGAGAGGTTAAGCCTGCTGTATACCCGGCAGTCTTTGCTTTCGGCTTTTGAAAAAGGCGATACAGAATTGTTTTTCAAGCGTTTAAAAGTGCTGTGTGAAATGCTGATTGTGGCAGACCGGGTTAATGGAGTAATAGAAGAAATCAAATGGAATTAAAACAAAAATCAATTGCGGTTATTGGCGGGGGTGCTGCGGGCATGATGGCCGCGATTTCGGCGAAAGAGATTGCCGGTGATAATGCTGAAGTAATTTTGTTTGAAAAAAATATGCATCTTGGCGCCAAGGTTTTAATCAGCGGCGGCGGCAGGTGCAATGTGACAACTGGTCTTACCGACGTTAAAAAGGTGTTGGAAAATTATCCGCGCGGCGGTAAGTTTTTAACCAAGGCGATGTATCATTTTGGCCCACGCGAGATGATGGGCCTTTTGGAAGAACGTGGAGTGAAGCTGAAAATGGAAGATGATTTGAGGGTTTTTCCGGTAAGTAACGACGGTCACGAAGTGGTGGCAGCGCTGGAACGAAGCCTGAAGCATTTTGGCGTGAAGGTTTTTTGCAGCGCGATGATTAAGGATATTGCCCGGGAGGATGGCGGTTTTCTGGTGAGGCTTGTGAGCGGCCGCGAATTTTCGGTTGATAAGGTTGTTTTAACCACTGGCGGTAGCGCTTACAGATCTACCGGTTCCTCAGGCGACGGGTATGATTTTGCCCATAGGCTTGGTCATAAGATTACGCCTCTGGCTCCGTCATTAAGCTCGATTGTTATGGAAGAAACTTATGGCGCGGCCTTGGCCGGCGTATCTTTTAAGAGAGTTGAGGTAAGTCTTGTTAGTGGCGACGGGAAAAGAATTTATAAAAGGACTGGCCCGCTGGTTTTTACCCACCAGGGGGTGAGTGGACCGGTTGTGTTTGCGCTGAGCGCAATGGCGGCTTATGAGCCTGAAGAGAAGATGAAAGTTGTGATTAATTTTTTCCCGGATGAAAAACCGGAACAGCTTAAGAACCGCTTTGACGGCCTGATGCAGGTTCATGGTAAAAAACAGCTGCTTGGAATATTGGATATGCTTCTGCCAAGGTCACTGGCGGAGGTGATGGTTGAAAACAGCGGTATTGCTAGGGATTTGCATGCAGCCAGGATTGGACGGGAAGATCGCAGGAAAATTTTGGATATGCTGATTAAATTTACTTTAAATGTTAAACAGCGCAGCGCCGGTGACGAATTTGTGACGGCGGGCGGTGTAAGTCTGGATGAGGTTGATTCCAGCACGATGGAATCAAAGATTTGTCCCGGTCTTTATTTTGCCGGAGAGGTGCTGGATATTGACGGATTTACCGGCGGATTTAATTTGCAGGCGGCTTGGGCGACTGGTCGGCTGGCAGGGGAGTCTTCCGCGCGAAATTAATTTTTTACGGCGTCAACTTCAAAAACTGTAGAGGTTTAGTTTTTAAGTTTGCGCAGGATGGTGCCGACGGGGACTTCGCAGGGAAGTTCAACGAGGACGTTTTGGCTTTGTCCAGGATGGATGGTGGGGACTTCGGCTCCGGACATGGTTTTGAAGCTGGCAAAGCTGGTGCTGAATTGCTGGCCGGGGGTCATGATTTCACAGTTTTCACCGGCTTTTAGGCGTCCTTTTACTTCCACTTCGTAAAGGGATGCGTGAGTGCGCTGATGGATGTTGCGGACGATGCCAATGTAATCATGTGTCTGGGCTGATTTGGTTTCGCGGTAATGCTGATTGGAAGGGTCAATAGGGGTTTTAATGAACCCTTTAATGAAGCCGCGATTGCTGGTTTTTTGCAGTTCAGTCAGCAGATCCGGGTTGAATGGTTTACCGTCTTCAAGGTCTTTGATGGCCTGGCGGTAGGTTTTGGCGATAGTGGCGGCATAATAAGCGGTCTTGTTTCTGCCTTCGACTTTAAAGCTGCAAATGCCGGCATCCTGTAATTCTTTAAGGTGTTCAATCAGGCAAAGATCTTTTGAGTTCATGATGTAAGTGCCGTGCTCGTCTTCATCAACCGGCATAAGTTCGCCCGGGCGTTCATTTTCTTCCAGGTACATTCCGGAGCCCATTTTTTCTGCCCCTGCCACCATGGTGCGAAATTTATACATATAAAAAATTTTTCCCCCTAAGCCCAGTCTCTTTTGGCGAAAAATAATCGGCCCC
>JAGOLJ010000059.1 GCA_017994125.1 Candidatus Altimarinota bacterium | reverse complement strand
AGCACCTTCTTAAGTAAAGGAGCCGGCCTTACCAGTGCCCAAACCATCATCAATAACGCCACCGGAGCAGGAACTAACGACAACCTGATTGGCGAAGTTGGTACTGGTGTCGCCTACGCTTTGCAAGTAAACCCAAACACATGAGCCGGCACTTATACAACCACTATTTACTACGATCTTATACCTTCAACCTAAAATCTTAACGAATTTCAACATCCACCCTTGACTCAGCCACCAATGTTGTGAGATAATACAATGAAGTCAAAACCAACTACCACTAACACGCCCCTATGTAACCAAGAAAAACAAATAAAACATATAAAATATATATAAACCTTATTTCATAATTTTTCATTAAAATGAAAAAACAAAACTTACTCGCTATCGTAGCCACAGTGGCTGTCGTAGCAAACCTTCTCGTCCCGGGCCTGGCCTTCGGACAATCACAACAAGGTGGTACCCAGCAGGTAAACTGCGGTCAGAGATATATGCATATCTTTGATGATGGAAATGTCCAGGCTGGCCAGAATATCAACTTCAGCTTTAATGAGATTTCAGTCAGTACTGGTGTACAGTACACTTTCGGTGAAAAAATTGGTGACATGAACCAACGCTCCTACCAGAACGATGGAAGTTCAGCACTTCCTCCAAACTCCTTCGTTTACGTTGAAGACAATACACTCGATTGCGAAACAAAAACAAACTGGGACATCACCGTTTCAGCCACAGATTTTACCGGACCAAATGGTACAATCCCTGCCGCAGGTCTTAAATTGGCTACAACCGGTAACGTAACAGGTTGGGGAAATTATGATACCGATGGTAACGGCAGCAAAGACGCAACTATTCCTTGGGAACCAGGAATGAGCACACAGTACTTAAAAGCTGTTGCCCCATCTGAAACAGGTATCGTAGTTCCTGCTACTCTTGCCAACTACGACGATTCAACAATTGCCACAGCAAGCTTTGATTCAGCTGGTATCGTCCTTGATGGAACAGGTGGTATCATCCTGCAAAACTACTCAGGAGTTGACTATACACCTGGTTTCTGGGGAGTTGGTACAGCTTTCAGACTGGCCGTTCCTGGTAACACACCTGCCGGACAGTATACAAGCACCATTACCTATACATTCAATCCAGCCATCGTTCCATAATGACGGACTGAATCCTAAAAAACACTTAAAAAACCACTCTCTAAAAAAGAGTGGTTTTTTTTAAGTCCCACTCGCAATATTACCTAAAATAGGGTATACCGTTATTAAGTACTAATATTTTTACTCACACAAAAATGAAAAACATTAAAAAACTGCTGGTCATATCTCTTATCCTTTTTTCGGGAATCATTCCGGTTTTAAACTCAACCGCCTCGGCGCAATACGCGGTTTATAACAGCAAGGATCAAAAAAACACTTTTTCAGCCAAGGCTGGTGAAACCGTTAAAGGTTCTGTAACCATCCAAAGCGCCGCGATTAAACCAATTACCTTAAAAATCTACGCCGTTGACGGGGCCAAAACCGATGCAGGCAGCTTTGCCGCGCTCACTATCGATAAGGAACAAAAAACCATCGGTAAATGGGCCACCGTTGAAACCACCAACCTTACACTGGAACCAAAAAAAGAACAGGTCGTTAATTACACGGTTAAAATGCCCGCAGATATTCCGCCTGGCGTATATACAGGCGCCATTGCCGTGGAAAATGCCGAATCCCAAGCCAGCTCTGTTGGACAGGGCCAAACCGGAGCCGTTGTTAAAACACGCGTTATCCTGCCGGTTTATATTGAAGTCCCCGGCAAAAAAATCTACGATATTAAACTCAAGAATTTCACCCACGAACTAAGAAACAACAACCATTCTTTTATCTTAAATGTACAGAACGATGGTAACGTAGCCACTACCACCAAAATATCGCTCAAAATTGAAAACTGGGATGGTACCACTGACGAAATCCCCGAAAGGTCATTAATCTTATATAAAGGAGAGTCTGCCAACTTCCCTATCTTTTGGGATAAAAAACCATATCTTGGTCTTTACACAGTTAAAGCCAACCTTAGTTATTTTGAAAAAGACATTTTTACAGGCAAGGAAAATACCATCAATTCAGAAATCAAAGAATTAAGCTTCTCGGTTATCCCCTGGCTCCATATCAGCATTATAGTCTTTGTGCTTATTCTTTTAATCGCACTGCTTTTATACAAATACATCCGCCTTTGCAGCGCTAAAAAAAGATCCGTGCAATACACCGTCAAAGACGGCGACACCATCACCGGCATCAGCCAGAAAAACGGTCTCAACTGGAAGCTGGTTGCCAAATTAAACAAGATTAAAGCACCATACACATTATCTGCCGGACAAAAATTACTTTTACCCACTAAAAAGAAATGATCAAAAAAAATCTTGCCATACTGTTCTGCCTATACCTGTTAAACGCTTCTGTAGCGTACGCCCTTTCCACGGATTATCAGGTTTATCCGTATGAGCCAAACGCCGAATATCCGTCAGTTTTCAGATATGAAATGAAACCTGGCGACACCGTCACCGATAAGCTGGTTCTGCTAAACGCTTCCGACACGGATAATAAAATCTCTCTCTATGGCGTAGACGGCACGACCACCAATGACAGCAAAAACATAGCCTATCTTACCAAAGATAAAAGCATGAAAGAGGTTGGCAAGTGGCTTACCTTCAACCATGAAGAATACACCCTTTTCCCAAAAGAGAACAAGGTAATCCCTTTCACCATAAGCATCCCCGCCAACACGCCCCTTGGCACATATAAAGGCGGCATCGCAGCCGAAAAAGTCTATCTGAATACCAACAAAATCGGTAGCGCCAATGTCAATACCGCTCTACGAGTTATGTCGCCGATCGAAATAAAAGTAACCAACGATCCAAAGCCCATTGCCAAGAAAACCTATACCATCATGTCCCCCTACTTTTGGATTTCAGCCAGCTTCTTTGTTATTGTGATGGGCTACCTGCTTTTCAGTAAACTTCACAACAAGAAGCCCCATGCTAAAAAAGGTTAGCCTCATCCTGTTTTCGGTAAGCTTATTGGGCATCACTTTTATGCCCTTTATTACGTCAGCTCTAGGTCCAGTGCAAATAAGCACACTGCAGATGAACCAGGGTATGATTATCCAGGAAGTCCCTGACAGTTTTATTTTTGATCCGGCTTTTATCCCTTTCGACTGGAGCTCGCAGGAAATACGCATTAATAAAGTATTAAACCCGAACATCGCTTCAGAAATCTATAAAGTTCGCGACCAGAATAGTGATCCAAACGGCCCCAACGGCTTTGTCAGCCGTCTTCATATCTCTAACTTTAATGAAGAAGGTGGAACCCAAATCATTACCCGCGATAAAATTTATTTCACTACACTGGCAAATAGTATTAGCGGCATCGACCCGTTACCGCCAGCTGTTTCAGCTCCCGGCTTTTTAACCGACTATAACTGCGGCGACTGGGCAATCCACCGCTCACTCGACCAGTGCAGCGACCAGGGCCAATTATACAAACTCACAACCGTCGATCCCGGGGATGCTGGTGTTATGATCATAAACGGCCGCGATGACGCCGGAGGACGCCTCGGAGCTTTCGCCATCGGCCTCGGTTTAAGAATTATACTTAATTCAACCGATGGTGTTTCCCCTCCCTCAATTCTGGGAAACCAGTGGACAGGCACACTGACTTTTGACCTCCTTTGCTTCAATCCTACGGATCTAGTCAATACTGACTGTACCCCACTATAAAAAACACATGTCCTCAAAAAAAACACAAATATTATTTCTGATAAGCCTGGCGGCACTATTCCTCAACCTTGTCTGGATGCCGTTTTTTGCCAGCAGCCAATCAACCCCGTTGCGTGAAGAAGACATTTTACCGCAGGGCGGAATCGGATCCACTCTACAGGTAACACGCTTCCCTTTCCTCTCTTTTAACAAAATACCGGACTCTTTCTCTTTTTCCGAAGCCAGCACCTCCACAAGCGAAACAAACCTGTTTAGCGACACTGGATCCAAGCAGCTGGAGGCCCCACGCGCGCTTATCATATCCGACACCCGCGGAGCCGGAGGCATTTTACTCCAGGCTTCAGTCAGCGGCAACTTCACCATTCAGGGCAACGGCGACAACCCCAATATTCCGGTCAGCGGACTACGTGTTGTTACAACTGACCGCATCACGCCAATCCCATCAGACCCACAACCCGTAGCCACAAAAAACGGCCTCATCTATCTGGCTGGATACCAGGGCGATCAAAACATCATAGCGCCACTCGGCATCAATTTTGACGAAACACTGGGCTGCAATTCCTTTAGCGATCTTGCCACCTTCACCAACCCCGCCTGCCGCAATACTGTTTCTTCAAACACCCTTAATAACACCGTCAACATCATGGATGGTTGCCTGCCTGCCAACAACGGCCGAAACGGCAAAATCCAGACCGGGGTTGCCTATAACCTCGCCGTCCCTCCCTACACCCCGCCGGGAGCCTACTCCACCATCATGACCTTCACATTAAGTGACAACACCGACAACTGCTCCTAACCTCTGCTCCCAGAAATGAACAAATTACCCGCCAACACTGCCATCCCGGTCACACGTCTCCTCTCTTTTTTTGTACTTGTCCTAAGTGCATTCTCTTTTTGTCTGCCCACGGCACTGGCCGGCTACAGCGTCATTCCCGCCCCTCCCCTCGAACACCAGTTCACCTATGAAATTAAACCGGGCGCGGAAAAAAGCGGCACCATCCTTATTGAAAATTTTGATAATACTCCCGTGACCATCAGCCTCTATGGCGCCGATGGCACCCAAAGCGACCAGGGAACCTACGCTTTAACCACACGCTTCAATAAACAGCAACATCTTGGCCAATGGATAACCATCTCCCAACCTGTTGTAACAGTCGGCCCGCGTGAAAAAAAACAGGTCGACTTTAAAATAACCATTCCCAAAGACGCCACCCCGGGTACCTATAGTGGCGGCATCGCTGCCGAAACCGGCGGTAACCTGCCCGGCTCCAAACAATACAAAGACATCATTGCCGACGGCGACGGAGGAACTTTGCAGCTCCCCAAAACGGCAACTGTTCCAACCAATAATGTAACCATCACCTCACGCTTTGTTGTTAAAATTTTTGTAAAAATTCCTGGCACCGTCACCTACAAATACGAGTGGCCGGATTTCTCGGTATTACAACAAAAAGGGACTTACCCTACCTTCCGCGTCGAATATAAAAATCTAGGCAACACCATCATCAAGGTCCAGCATAAAATCGAAATAAAAGGATTTCCACCCCTCCCGGAACCCGGACCAAACAGCAAATTCAAGCTGGAAAAAGACGCTCTTGTCATCGACCCGCCCCTTGTAACCTTGCTTCAGAAAAGCGATGCCATCATCCCTGTCCGCTGGGACAACGCCCCCGATTTTGGCTTCTACACTGCCACAGCAACCTCAACCTTTTCAAAATACGACATCACCACCAATAAACTCACCGACACCCGCACCGAAATCCATGAACTCAAATTCTACATCCCCATCAAACTGGGATCACCTATCGGCTTAAGTCTTGTTACCCTTGCCCTGCTCATCCTTGGAAGCGCGCTTTTCTTTTCCATACGGTATTTAATGCTCCAGGATCTTATCAAAAACAGCAAAACCTATACCATCAAAGAAGATGATACTCTTACCGACCTGGCAAAAACTTCACACATTGGCTGGAAAAAATTGGCGCATATCAATAAAATAAAAGCGCCATACATACTTAAACCAGGCCAGAAAATCCTTCTGCCCAAAAAAAACAAATAACTTTAGAAAACAGCATGTCAAAAGCCAAATCCACCACCGGGATGGCCAGAATTTTATGGCCATATTCATTGATTGCCATTGCCGCAGTTACCACGTCCATCCTTTTTCCAATGGTTAGTACTTTTTCTGTACCAACAGCATCTGCTCAGGCAGGATTAACGGCAGAAAGCCAGGAAGCGTCATCTTCAGCCACTTCACAGACCCTCCAGTTACCATCCGATAACGAAGGATTCACCATCGTCCCCGCTTATCCCACGGTCAAAAACCGTTACAAATTTGCTTACGAAATCAAACCTGGGCAGCAGATCGATGATTACGTAGCCGTCAAAAATCTCTCCGGCAAAGCCCAGAATTTCCTTTTATACGCAACCAACACCACCACTTCCAACGAAGGAACCATTGCCTACAAAACCCGCGCCGAAATGGGCAGTGGCCCCGCCGACTGGATCAAATTCGAAAACCCCCAAATAGCACTTCAGGGACAGGAAGCCAGTCTTCAAAAATTCACCGTCCAGGTTCCTTCCAACACCCCCGTCGGTGATTATCAGGCCGGTATTGCCATGGAAAAAACCAAACAGGACATCAACAATCCCGGCATCACCATCGCCAGCCGGCTCATCATCCATGTCCAAATCAAAGTAACCCAGACCCCCCAGCCAATAGCAAAATCCAGCCTTCCCGCCTTCACCATCAAACAGGATGGCTCAAACTTCAAGACATATTACTTTTGGATTTCCCTTGGACTGTTTATAATAAGCCTCGCCTTATTAATCTGGACCTGGGCCAATGAAAAACGACAACAGCGCAAAACCGGGACACACGCCTCTCCAAACGGCAAATCATCCACACCACCCAAAACAGTGGGACAAATTGCCAAATCATCCGCACATCGACCACCTCAAAGTCAGCATA
>JAGOLJ010000058.1 GCA_017994125.1 Candidatus Altimarinota bacterium | reverse complement strand
CTCCTAATCCTGAGCAAATAAAAGATTTGCTCTACCATTTGACTCTCAAACCTAATAAAATAAGCGTTGAAGATAATTTAAGCGCATCCAATGATTCAGCGAGAAACAGAAGCTACGAAGAGATTGCTTCAACCAGGTACCGCTAGTGATGAGTCCGCGGCTTTTGAGATGACTCTCCGCCCGCGAATGCTTGAGGAGTATATTGGGCAGCAGGAAGTAAAAGAAAACCTGCGGGTTTTTATTGATGCCGCAAAGAAGCGGGATGAACATCTGGAGCACGTTCTGCTACACGGCCCGCCCGGGCTTGGGAAAACAACCCTGGCAAATATCATTGCCCATGAGATGGGCGTTAATATTAAAGTAACATCGGGACCGGCGCTGGAAAAGCAGGGCGATGTGGCCGCCATTATAACGAACCTGCGCGACCGCGATATTCTTTTCATTGATGAAATCCACCGATTAAAACCGGCAGTTGAAGAGGTACTTTACACGGCGATGGAGGATTTTGGGCTGGACCTGGTTATCGGCAAGGGACCTTCCGCGCGTTCAATGAGGCTGAAATTACCAAAGTTCACACTGATCGGGGCTACCACCAAGATGAGCATGCTGTCGTCTCCTCTGCGTGACCGTTTTGGCTGCGTTTTCAGGCTGGATTTTTATGATACCGAAAGCATTATGAAAATTATTGTGCGATCGGCAAAGTTGCTCAACGCAACAATCACTGAAGATGCTGCCAGACGCCTGGCCAATTCATGCCGACAGACTCCGCGTATTGCGAACAGACTATTACGAAGAGTCCGCGACTTTAGTACAGTAAAAGGTAAGGATGTGATGGATCTGGAGGCGGTGGAATCAGCATTAAAAGCATTGGGAGTTGATGAAATCGGACTTGATGCCCATGATCGTGCTATCCTTGAAGTCATAATCAACAAATTCAAGGGAGGACCGGTAGGCCTTAATACTGTTTCGGCGGCAGTTTCTGAAGAAGAGAATACCGTAGAAGATGTTTATGAACCCTATTTATTGAAACTTGGTTTTCTGGAAAGAACGGCGCGGGGCAGAATTGTAACGGAAAATGGATATAAACATCTTGGCATTCCTGTCGCAAAATAATTTGCCCCAGAACAGTTAACTGCAATTAATCAACTTGTTCTTTTTGTTTAAATAATTAATATTCTTACGCATTTAATTTATTATTTAGATTTTTATTATGTTGAACCGAATAAGAAAAGATACCAACAACAGAAAATATATCGTTCTGTCGCTTCTCGCTCTCGTAATAATGGGGAGTGCTTTCTTTTTTTATGGATGCCAGTTTTTTCAATCCAACAGTGAACAATCACAGGTTGATGAGGCTCCCCAGGACAGGCGTATAGGGGTTTTGAAGTCGCTTGGCGGGATCAGAACATCAAATCAGGGCACACACATTCTGGAGCTTGATAATGGCGATACTGTTTTATTAAAGAGTCTCCAATTAAATCTTGATGATGAAAAATACCTTAATAAGACAGTAGAAGTAAGCGGGGTTTTAAACTATACGACTGATAAAAAACAAATAATGGAGGTAATGAGTATTGATGTAATAAGTGATAGCAGTAGCCAGGAAATGAAAACTGTGAGCTGGAAGGATTATAGTAATCAGCAGCTGGGGATAACGATTCGTTACAAAGATGATCTTCAGGTTAAGGACACCGATTCTGATTCAGTAACGTTCCAGAGAGATCTTACTCCTGATGACTTTAGCCAAATTGCTGGATCTACCGAAGAAAGCGAGACATCGGAAGTAAGTGGTTCATCATCTCAATTAATACTTTCGCATAAGCTTACCGTTTCTGCCAAAGCCACATCAACCGCAAGCTTAAGCGATTATCTTAAAGCCGAGTATCCCGAATTAAAAAGTGAAAGCCAGTCTGATCTTTTATCGGCAGCCATAAGCAAGAGCAAGATCGGGGCGGACAGCCTTGATGCCTATAAGAAAGTTGAAACTGAAAATGGCCGGGCCGTGGTTAATTATTATCTTATGGTAGACAATAAGATTTATACGATTTCAATCGAGACCGGTAATGATAAAAGAACGCTGGATGATCAGAATATCTTCTATGAAATGCTAGCAAGCCTAAAAATAAGCGGGGCCTCCGGCTCATTAACAGGAAGCCAGGAAACAGACACCCAGATTGACCGTGAAAATAATATCGATCTTTCGTCCCAGACACCCACGGATAGCACCTCCTTGCAGGTAAAAAAGCCACTACTTGATGAGTCACTGCTTGATGAAGACGTAATGCAGGATAATGTACAGGATGTATCTGCCGATGCGCATTTTAACACCTCCAGTACATCCGTTTTACCTCCCATAGGGACAGTGAAACCACTCCCTGTTACTCAGGAAGTGGTTGAGGGTTATACGGTCATGCAAAGTGACAGCTTTAAATTCAGCATGCAGGTACCAAAAAACTGGTTCTACTCCGGGACAGCATCGACGGAAAGCGGAGTAATCAGGCATTATGACTTTGGGACAAAACCACTGGAAGATCAGCCGGGCGTCGCCTCGATGGACATTATGACTGGCTCCCTACCAGCGGGAGATCCCACCACGATTGAAAATAAGCCAGTTGTAACGGTCAGTGGCGGGAGCAATATTACTGTTTATGCTAAAGGCAGCGGATCCCGCTTATATAAATTTACCGGCCCTTCCAGCATGGAAGGAACTTTCCTGCAAATGGCCGCTTCACTCCAGGACTAAAAGAGATTGAAGGTTTGCCAAGTTTGACTTTAGTCAATTAGCACTCTATAGTAATGAGTGCTAATTTAGTTTTAATGTCATATTTAAGCCAAGAATTAATCTTAAAATAATCTAATTGTACGTAAAGACGAAATAAGTAAGTACTTTTAAGCTAAATCGTATTCTATGTTAGAATATTAAGACTAATAAAAGGAAATTTAACAATTTACTAAAAATCATGCCTGATAATAGATTTGAAAAATTCACCAAAGAGGCTAAACAAGCATTGATTGTTGCCCAGGATAAAGCAAAGGAGCAGCATTTAAACTATGTAGGAACCGAGCATATTCTGATTGGCATCCTTTCGCAGGCGAACTCGATGGGAGCCCAGATCCTGATGAACTTTGGGGTTTCTGTAGAAAATGTTTATCTGGTTCTCAAAACTGTAGGAAGGAACAATCCTGCGACTCCCCCTTCCCAAAAGGGATGGGGTGGTTTAAGCGGTTTTGCAAAAAAAATTATTGAAGGCGCTGTTTATGTTGCCCAACAGTATAATCACAGTTTTGTAGGCACTGAGCATTTGCTTTACGCCCTTGTAAGTCAGGAAAACACAGCTGCAACCGTGATTCTTGAGAACATGAAAATTAATCCAATGGATATCAAGGAACAAGTCTTGCAGGCTTTCGAGAAAACCAAACAGATGAATCCTCAAAAACCTCAGGATGTGCAGCAGATGGTTAATCCGATTGAATTCTTCCTAACAGGTTTGCATGGGGTTTTAGCTGCCGGGAACATGAATATGATGCAGAATAAGGAACAATACCGTGATGCCTATAAGCACAAGGACGAGAAAGGTGAAGTCAGCGAGGAAAAGAATCCCAAAACTCCTGCGCTGAACTATTTTACTACTGACCTGGTGACGGAATGCCGAAAGGGCAAGTTAAATCCAGTAGTTGGCAGAACCAAAGAGATTGAAAGAATAATCAGTATTCTTTGCCGAAAAACCAAGAATAATCCTGTTTTAATCGGAGAACCCGGTGTTGGTAAAACAGCGGTTGTGGAAGGATTGGCCCATGCAATTGTAAACGAACAGGTCCCAGACAATATGCTGGATAAAAAAATCCTGTCACTTTCCATGACTTCAGTAGTCGCAGGAACAAAATACCGAGGTGAATTTGAAGAACGCATTAAACAGATTATTGATGAAGCGGCCAGCCTTAATAATGCTATTTTGTTTATTGATGAACTGCATAGCGTGATTGGAGCAGGTTCGGCAGAAGGAAGCCTGGATGCCGCAAACATCCTCAAGCCCGCACTTTCAAGGGGGAAAATCCAGGTTGTTGGAGCTACTACAACCAATGAATACAGAAAATACGTTGAAGCAGATACGGCTCTGGAAAGACGTTTCCAGCCTGTGATGGTCAAGGAGCCTTCAGAAGAAGAAAGCTTGGAGATGCTTAAGGGATTAAGGCTTAGCTTTGAAGACCATCACAACCTGGTAATTGCTGATGATGCAATTGAGGCCGCAGTTACCCTTTCGAAACGCTATATAAATGACAGGTTTCTTCCAGACAAGGCTATCGACATTTTGGATGAAGCCTGTTCCGTAAGAAGGATTACCAGTCGCGGCAACCTGGATAAGGTTAAACGGCTCCAAAAAGAGTTAAGCAAAATTATTAAGACTAAGGAAGAAAGTGTATCCAGTCAGGATTATGAATATGCCGCCGAGCTTAGGAATAAGGAGTTGGCTCTAATTAAGGAAATTGAAGAAGCCAAGAATATAAAAATACCCCGCGACCAGAGAGAATCAATCGGTGAAGAAGACATTGCCCGCGTTGTTTCAAATATGACCGGGGTGCCGTTAACAAGACTGGTTAAGACGGAACTTTCACGCCTGATGAATTTAGGAGATTCCCTTAGAAAACATATTGTCGGCCAGGACGAAGCTATTACGGCAGTAACCAAGGCTATTCAAAGGGCGAGGGCCGGGATTGCAGACCACAACAGGCCAATCGGCTCGTTTATTTTCCTTGGGCCAACCGGCGTAGGAAAAACTGAGCTGGTAAAGGCAATTGCGAAAGAGGTCTATAATGATAAGGATGCCCTGATTAAGATTGATATGAGTGAATTTATGGAGCGTCATAATACCTCTAGGCTGGTAGGTGCTACGGCCGGCTATGTAGGTTATGAAGAAGGTGGACAATTGACCGAAGCAGTTCGCAGAAAGCCCTATTCGGTAATCCTCTTTGATGAAATAGAAAAGGCCCATCCCGATGTTTTTAATCTGCTGCTCCAAATTCTGGAAGATGGTGTTTTAACAGACAGTAAAGGCCGCGCCGTCGATTTTAAGAACACAACGGTTATCATGACTTCCAATATCGGAGCCAAGAAACTTACAGAAAAAGCTGCTCCTATTGGTTTTAGCCTTAGCTCTGCAGAACTTGAGCGCGCGGAGGAAAATTATGAACAAATGAAGGGACTGGTTCTGGATGAGCTTAAAGAACACTTTAGGCCCGAATTCCTTAACCGTGTTGATAAGATTATTGTCTTTAAGCCTCTGAGCAACGACAACATCAAGGATATAGTTAAGATGCATATTGGATTTCTGCAAAAGCGCCTTGAAAAGAAAAGCATCCTGCTTGATTTAACAACCAGCGGGCTGGAATATCTGGCGAAGACCAGTTATGATCCTCAATATGGGGCAAGACCAGTGCGCAGGAAGATTCAGGAACTGGTTGAAGATCCCCTTACCCAGAAATTTCTTGAAGGTGATTTTGTTGAAGGAGATACCATTAAAATTAGCCAGGAAGGTGAAGGGATTAAGCTGCAAAAAGCCAAGGTTCGCACCCAATCCGGACTGAAATCAACGGCTACGCCAAATGCCTCGACCAAGGTTCCGGCTACCTCCTCAAAATCAAAAGCTGCCAAAAAGGAGCTTTAATCAATTAAAAGTTTGACTTAAGGGCAACAAATCCCTATATTACTTTCGCTTTTGAAGGGCGCACTTTAAAAATCCCTGCAGTGTAGCGTCCACAAAAGTTTTATACTTAATTACATTGCAGCGGTGTGAAGCTATGGCAACTGCTACTTCAATCCAGATGGAGGAACTTTTAAAGAATGTTCCTGATTTAAATTTACCTGAACCGGGACAACTGGTTGATGGTAAAATTGTGGCTATCCACAAGAATAAGATCATTATGGATCTTAATGGTGTCGCAACCGGTATGATCTCCGGACGCGAAGCCAAAGATAGCGAGGACACGATGAAAAAGGCCAAGGTCGGAGACATGATCACGGCTTTTGTGATCGAAGGCGAAAACGACGAGGGATATTATCAGCTCTCCCTGCGTAAGGCCAACCAGGAACGCACCTGGAAGCGCTTTATTGACGCCTACGAAAAACAGGATGTTATTACTGTTAAAGCCAATGAAGCCAACAAGGGTGGTCTTCTGCTTGATATTGATGGCATTAAAGGATTTATCCCTGTATCACAGCTGGCTCCAATGCACTATCCACGTGTTAATGACGCTGATGCCAACATGATTCTGCAGAGACTGCAGGAACTGGTCGGCCAGAAATTCCTGGTAAAGATTATCAATATCGATAAGGAAAACGGTAAGCTGATTCTTTCGGAAAAGGCCGCAATGGAAGAACAAAGAAAGCAGGCTTTGGGTAAACTAAAGGTCGGCGATGTGGTTAACGGCAAGATCAGCGGTATTGTTAAATTCGGTATCTTTGTAGCCTTTGACGGACTGGAAGGACTTGTCCATATTTCTGAAATCGCCTGGGGCCATGTTAAGAATCCGGGAGATTACGGAAAGCTTGGCGATAAAGTTGATGTAATGGTAATCGGCCTGGATGGAGACAAGATTTCACTTTCAATGAAGAGGCTTTCCAACGACCCTTGGCTCGAGGCAGCTAAGGTTTATAAGATTGGTTCAGTGGTTGAAGGTGAAGTTAACAGACTTACACCATTCGGAGCTTTTGTTAAACTTAGTGATGAAATTAA
>JAGOLJ010000057.1 GCA_017994125.1 Candidatus Altimarinota bacterium | reverse complement strand
GCCAAAGACGCTTCCAATGATGGCCC
Organism: Candidatus Altimarinota bacterium; assembly: GCA_017994125.1. Lineage (GTDB taxonomy): Bacteria > Patescibacteriota > Gracilibacteria > UBA1369 > UBA1369 > JAGOLJ01. Next base: position 6,950 of record JAGOLJ010000057.1, on the reverse strand, counting down.
CACAACCCATCCCCAACATGGCGAAAATGCCCGCCGGCGGATATGAGGAATAACTGGATCTGGTAAAAACGTAGTTATAAACATATTCGGTGGTAGCGGTGAGGCCAAAAATCAAAACGCCAAGGATGAGGCCTGCGACGATGCCAAAAATGGCACCCATGATGCCTTTGTAAATTACGCGATTAAAAAGGGCTTTGCTAATCATGTGATTGGGATTATGAGATAATTTAAATATCAATACCAATTTTATACTTTGAAAACGATTTTGCATACTTGAAATAATGGCGTTTTTAATGTATGTTTTCCCCGATTCTTTTTTTAAAATTTAAGCTAATAACGATGATATTACGGACCCAGCACGAATTTGTTTTTGTGGGCAGAGATGAGGGCAGTTTTGTTGAGAACTATGCTTATGATTTAGGGGAAGCGGGTGGAAACAGCGGTAAGATTTTCATCAACCTGGAAATCCAGAACAATCCTGTTGAAGCGGAAGCTATTGGCGAAACGATTTTTGATACAATGAGGAAGACTTTCTTTTCGGATCTGGAAAAAGATCCTTATTCAAGGTTTGAAGATGCTGTTAAGGTTGTGAACAAGGCGTTGACTGTTTTGAAAGAGGAGAAAGCTTCCAAATTCATTGGTAATATGAACGTGATTATTGGGGCTGTGGTCGCAGATACTCTTTATATTACGCAGTGTGGCGACGCTGAAGCTTATCTTGTGAGAAAACGGTTGTTGAGCAATGTAAGTGACGGCCTTCAGGATGAGAATTCTGAAGATGTATTCAGCAATATTGCGAGTGGTACGCTGGAAAGCGGGGATGTGATTATTTTTAATACAACCAGGCTTTTAAGGTATGTAAGTAAGAGTGATCTTGCGAAACTTTTTTCTGGTACCAATCTGGTGGCGTCGCTTGCTGAGTTGAAAGATTTTCTTGGATCGGAGTCTTTGGGGAAGATTGCACTGATAGGTATCAATGTTCAGGAAGGGGTTCCGGTTGTGAGTGACGCTGAAAAGGGGAAGATTGTATCCCATCTGCAGAAGGAAGAATTTGTTGGAACGGGAGAGAAGCGTGCGCCGGTTGCTTCATCATTGAATGGCGCAGTGGCAAAGTTGGCTGGGGCAGTGAAGTCACTTAAAGAACAGGTTAGTAATTTAACCACCTCGGCAAAAGGCCGGCGTAACCTTTCTTCCGGCCTGGGGCGTGAGCAGTCTATGGGGCGTGAAGGTGGTTCTGGAAGGTTGGCTTTGAATGGCTGGAGCAAAGAGAAGATCCTGGCAGCTCTGATTATTCTGGTGCTGCTTTTAACGGTTGGAATCTGGTGGCTTAGGAACAGGGCTGCCGAGCAGCAGAAGATTGAGCAGTATACATCAACTTTAAATGAGGTTCGTGATGAAATAAGTTCAGCGGAAACTACCGGCCAGTACAATAAGGATCAGGCTGGGCAGATGCTTGACCATGCCCGCAAACAGGCTCTTGATGTTTTGAATTCCGGTTATAACAGGGCTAAGGCAACTGAACTGTTGACAATGATTGATGATGTGAAAGACAAGCTGGATGGAGTCGTCCGTCCACAGGTTCGGGTTTTGGCTGATTTGAGCAGCAAGCGTGCTGATGTTAGTGCTATTGGAATGATTGGCACAAAAGAGAAGATGTATGCCTATGAATATAATGCTTTATATCCTATTTTGCTGGATAAGATTGAGGATGTCTTGAATATTGATGAGACAGAAAATGTTGTTAAGGGGGTATATTATGAGGATAAAAACTCACTGCTTTTTTATACCAAGTCTGGGAAAATCAAGGAGTATAAGGATGGTATTATGAGTTTTGTTTCGAGTGCTGATGGCACCTTTAAGAAAGGTGTTGATATGATGGCCTACAATAATAAGGTTTATATCCTTGATTCTGCCAATAACAAGATCTGGAGATATACCAGACGCCGTGACAGTTTTGATACAGCAGAGGCGTGGAATGCCAATGGCGATGTAAGCAATGGTGTTTCGTTTGCTATTGATGGCAACATTTACGTTTTGAACAAGGATGGTTCAATTTCAAAGATGTTCAATGGTGGCAAGGTTGATTTCCCGATCAAGAAAGCTCCTGTAAACCCGGCAAAGGCTCCGACAAAGATTTTTACCGAGCTTGATATGAGTCAGATTTACGTGCTCGATCCGGCGACCAGCAGGGTTTTGGTTTATTACAAGGATGATAAAACCGGTGGGGCCACCTATTCTATCCAGTATATCTTTGAGGATCTTAAGGACATAAGAGACATCTACGTTGATAAAGATACCAACAAGATGTACCTGATGGACGCTTCAAAAGTTTATGAAGTTGTCCTTTAAAAAAGGGTATTAATAAAATCGGCTATTTTAAGTGCCGCCGATGGGTTGCTCATTTTGGCCAGGTTTTTCTGGAAGGTTTTGTGGTTTTGACGGATATAGCGGACGCTTTCGGTGATGCTCATGTTGGTTTCTGCCGGGATGATGCCAAGGTGGTAGCGTTTGATCAGCTCTCCGTTTCCTTCTTCCTGTCCGGGGATGATGGAGGTGATGATCATTGGTTTTTGGCAGGCGACACATTCCATGACAGTTGCTCCGCCGGCTTTAGTGATAACAAGGTCGCAGGTTTTTAAATATGCCGGCATCTGATCAGTCCATCCAATCAGCTTGATGGTGTTTTTATTCTGGACGTATTTTTCAAATTTGGGTTTAAGTTTTTCGTCGCGGCCGGTGATAACAATGACGTTGGTGTCCGGTATATCCATTAACTCCTTGAGTGTTTTTACGTTCATTTTGGCGCCTTGGGCAGTAGGCAAGAAGAGAATGGTGAAGTTTTTGGGATCCAGCCCCTGTTTGGAAATAAAGTCGTTCCGGTTGTAATCATTCAGAAATTCCAGCCTGACCGGGAATCCGAGAATTTTTATTTTGTCCTGAGGAACTCCCAGTTTGCGCAGAGACATGGCTGTGTCTTCGTTGGCGACGATGTGGAAGTCGGTGTTAGCAATAGTCCAGGCGGTGTGAATGGAAATGGAATCTGTGACAATCGTAAGGAATTTGGAGTTCGGCTTAACTTTTTTCCAGATTTCGGCAGTGAGGTAGTTCCAGATGGGGAATGTGGAAATAACGAGGGCAGGATCTTTTTCGGCAAAGAATTTTTTAACTTTGTTCAGGACGAATGGATAGTTGATCTGATTGATTAATTTAATCTGCCATTTGGCATCTGTGCTGTCGAAAATGAATTTGTAAATTTGTGGAACAAATTTGGTTGATCCTTCATAGGTTTTTTGGGTGACTTTATTCACAAAGGAGTTAAGCATCCCAAAAAAATCAATAATTTCAATGTCATAATCCAGCCCGAACTGATGTTCCAGCCCCTGCTTTATGGCCTTAGAGGCACTCATATGCCCTTGTCCCATGATTGAGCTTAGAACGAGGATTTTTTTTCTGCTGGCAGGAAAGGCTTTAATCTGATGTTTGATGCTTTCAAGGACTTTCTGCATTTTTTCGGCCTGATGAGTAGTTACTTCACCGTGTTTGACGCCGAGATCAATTAATGCGAGTGATGAAAAGATGGTTTCTTTGATTAGGTTGTTGTACTGCTGGAATTCAGCTGGATTGTTGATGTTGCACAGGGCTTTGGCCAGGTTCCTAACAATGCTGGCTGAGTCTTTTCTAAGTTGAACCAGCAGGGGATTGCTGGTGTTTTTGCCGGTTAACTGAAGCAGGTCACTGACCTGTTTGAGGGTTTCGCTGTAAATGGAAGTCTTCTGGAAAGAGAGCATATAAAAACGTCAAAGACAAAAGTCGCAGGAATTCTAAACCGCGGCAGGTTTTGAAGCAAGCTGATAACGGGTGGACAACTGGATTAAACGGTGTGGCTCTTACTGATTTTCTTGCTCTTGTATTCTGTCTCCGGAGCAGCGATAACTTCGATATTTTCGCTTTTAAGGATATCGAAATTAGGAAGTACTTCAGGATAACCTTCCTGATAGATAACACGCTTGATTCCGGCAACTGCGGCCAGGCTGGCGCAAATGCGGCAGGGGTGTTTCGTGCAGTAAAGAGTGGCTCCTTTTAGCGATATTCCTTTGCGGGCGGCTTCGGCGATGCACCATTGTTCAGCGCAGATACCGTAACAGATTTCACGGCGGCTGCCGGAAGGAACCTGGTACATGTCGCGGATGCAACCGATCTGGGTGCAATTATATTCGTTAAGCCAGTCGTTGGTGTGTTTTACCAGGATCTTGCCTTTACGGACGATCATGCAGGCAATTTGTGCACGCAGGCAGTGTGTTTTGGGTTCAAGCTTGTCTATTTCCTGAAGGAACCTGTAATCAAGTTTGGTGAGTGGCACGGATAGCTGTTAATTATGAATTAAGCAGAGATTAGAACATCCAGGGGTAGGCCTTTTGTGTTTCCAGAATTAAAGTTTCTGGTTTATAGATCCCGAGTTCGGTAATGATTCCGGTGACCAGGTCGGATTTGACCATGTCAAAAGCCGGATTTTTTATGGTTACTCCGGCTGGTGGATTTTCCCATACTTCTTTGGGATCGCGCTGTTCGATAATTTCTTCAAAGCCGGTGACGGTTTGCGGATCCATTTTCCAGGAGTTAGTGCAGGAAAATGAGGGGATCTCATTTTCGAAGGCGAAGGCGGCCAATGCTTCCGTCCCTACCTTGTTGTAAATTCTTCCGTCACTGGAAATGGCGTCGCATCCAAAAAGGAGGATGTCCGCTTTTTTCATGTAGGTGCGATGGGCGCTATCGACAAAGTGAACAACGGGGATGCCGGCTTTAGCCAGGTTTTCTGCGGTGATACGGCCCTGGAATTTGGGACGCGTTTCAGTGTTGTATACAGTGATGGATTTGCCCTGTTCTTTAGCTTTGAGGCAGATCGCTTCAACAGTAGAAGAGTGGCAATGGGTAAAAACAATCATTCCGCTTTCAAGTTTTTTGGCTCCATATTCAGCGATTTTCTGTTTGGCTTCCTTGAAATAACTGGTTACATAACCGGCAACATCAGGATTTTGGGTATAGTTTTGGAGGCAGTATTTTAAGGCATTGCGTAAGGCTGGTTCAGTTGGCCTGGTATCAATAAGTTCAGTGGCGGCTTTCTGAAGTTCACCAGGGTCGGTTGTTTCTTTCAGTTTTAAACCAAAGGCTTCAACGGCTGAAACAGCTATTTTTTCTGCTCCCTGTATTTCCAGCGATTTGATTTTGTCGATGATTTCCTGGTAGGTCACGGATGTTGTGGTTATGATTTAAGTTGGGCGAAGGTCTTATTTCATTTTATAGGCATCCTCGATTTTGAGGAAATCAAGAGTGTCTTTCATCCTGTCATTGTTTTCGGAGTAGAGGGTGAAGAGGACATCACCTTTTTTAACAACATCACCAATTTTTTTGTGAATGAATAGTCCGGCATTCGGGTTTACAGGGGCGCCGGCCAGGCGGGCATAGCGGGAAATCAGTTTATTGTTGATGTAGTAGATTTTACCAGCTTTGTAGGATTTAACCTGATAGGTTATTTTCCCAGGCTTTAAGGGCACATGGGTTGGACCCTGGGCTTTGATGATTTCCTGGAATTTCTTGTAGGCTTTGCCTGATGTAATGGCTTCCATTGCCATTTTTTCACCTTCGCCCTGTTTTGCCTTGCCAACAAATTCTAACATGACGCCGCAAAGCATAATTGTTTTTTTAAGCAGATCCTGTGGAGCATCGGGTTTGTTCTGAAGGACTTTGATTACGTCGATCGCTTCAAGGATTGGTCCGACCCCATTACCAATGGGTTGCTTACCGTCTGTTACGATGACTTTTATTTTCATGCCAAGCATTGATCCAATTGTTTCAAATTTCTTTTTAAGAGGGAGGGCGTCTTTTGGAGTTTTTACTTTAACATCTGGTCCGTAAGGGATATCGATGAGTACATGAGTTGCAGATACTGCATGTTTTTTGGCAAGGATAGATGCAAGAAGCATTCCCTGGGGATCAAGGCTCATCGGATTACGAACGCGAATCAGCTTGTCGTCGGCAGCGGCTATGTCTACTCCACCGCCCCAGGTAATGAAACCGCCGACTTTTTTTGCTATTTTCATCAACTTCTTGTTGTCGTTGGTAACGTTGGCAAGAACCTCCATGGAGTCTGCCGTGCCTGCCGGACTGGTGATGGCGCGGGAAGATGTTTTTGGCATTCTTAAGCCAAGAGATAGCATGATTGGAACTGCCAGCATGGTAGATCTGTTATTGGGGACTCCGCCAATGCAGTGCTTATCAAGCACGATCTTGTCCTTGAATTTGAGGTGTCCGCCATGTTTAACAATGGACTTGGTAAGGCTGACAGTTTCCTGGTCGCTCATTCCACGGCAGTAACAGGCTGCGACAAAATAGGTCAGCTCGATTTCGGAAAGAATTTCTTCCACAATGTCTTTGACAATGGTGTCTATTTCGTTAGCGGTAAGTTCTTTACCGTCCAGTTTATTTCGGATGTAGACTACAGACTTTGGTCTTTCGGCGATGGATACACTAACCCGGCGGTCGCCGCGTACAACCTTGAGTTTATCCCAGGTTTCCATGTAAAGGCCGATTTGTCCGTCTTTAAGGTCGTGGTTTTCACTTATATCAATGATGGCTATTGCATCGTTTGAGCCGTTTTTTATGTAAAGGCGTTCAGTGGCACGTATATCTAAATGCCGCGCAGTGTTTTTGTTCAAAAGCGCGATGTAGCGGTTGCCAACACGGATTGGAATTTGTTTTGGTTGAAGGTAGTACATTGATTTTTGTTTTAAAAAATAAATTTTATTATGTAATTATAGCATTTTTTGTATTATTTGGGAAGCTCTGTGCGGTGCGGTTATGTCGCGTGCGCTGCAAGATCGTGCTTAACTTATTTAAGTGTTATCTTTTTGATCATTTCCAGCGCGGTAATTTTTAGAAACAGGAAGGGCAGT
>JAGOLJ010000056.1 GCA_017994125.1 Candidatus Altimarinota bacterium | reverse complement strand
AACATGTAGGGTAACAAACTCCTGCTGGATTCCATTCCGGCACAGATTTTCCAGCAACTGCTCCGTGAAATGGAGACCCGCAGTAGGGGAGGCGACACTGCCTTCATTTTTTGCATAATCAGTCTGGTAATCCTCCAGTGAGGCATTTGTCGCAGAAATATAGGGGGGAAATGGCGCAACCCCGGCCTCTTTAAGTAGTTCTGTCGCATTGCCTGATAAAGAGTTGAATTCAACTGTCATCAGGCCGTCATTCTCTTTATCTAAAATAATCGCCTCTAACTGTTTATTAATAGCTAACTTTTTCCCCGGCTTTAATAACTTTCCCGGTTTTCCAATAGCCTTCCAGATATTTCCTGTAACATTTCTAATCAATAAAATTTCAGCCGATACGCCATCTGCCACAAAGTTAATCCTCGCCGGGATCACTTTACTGTCATTAAAAACCAGCACATCCCCGTCCCTAAGATAATTTCCTATTTCAAAAAATTTCGTGTGGCTAATCGAATTAGACTGCCTGTCTACAATCATCAGTTTGCAGGCGTCCCTGGGCTCAACAGGATTTTGCGCAATCAGATCGTCCGGTAAATCAAAATCGAATAAACTGGTTTTCATTAAAGATCACTATTTTTAACAGGTTCAGCTTCCTCTTCGGGCACCCATGAGGAAATGGCAATGTTGATGGCGGAATTATCAGTTTCTTTACCTTGCCCAACATACTTAATCGCAATCAGGCTGACGTCATCTTCCTGGACGTGATTTTCAACAAACTTGGCGTAATCCATCGCGATATGGTGAACTATCCCTTCCGACCCGTATTCGGCAGCATAGTGCTCAATAGCCTTAACAAGCCTGTCCAGAGTATACATTTCTCCTGCCATATTTCTGCCTTCCGTAATCCCATCTGTATATAAAACAATCACATCATCGCGCTCCATTGGTACATCCACTTCCTTGACCAGTTTACTGTTATCAGGGACCATTCCAAGCGCAATACCTCCGGAAGGTTTTACTTCACATCGCCCCAGGCCGGCCCTGTAAATTACCAGATGTTCATGCCCCGCCCCAACATAGCTCATTTTTTGTTCACGGTGGTTCCACTTCAGCATGGTCATCGTCATAAACATGGTTGATTTCAGGCTCCCTCTAAGCAGTTTATTAGTCTTTACCACCAGGTCATAAGTGGTTGTGCAGAACTCAACAAGGGTGTGGAGGATTGCGTGCACCATTGTCATAATAATGGCAGCGGGGACCCCATGCCCGGTTACGTCGCCAATATAGATAAATGTATTTTCGCCATAGGTAATAAAGTCAAAATTATCTCCGCCAAGTTCCGCGGCACTCCTTGTTTTGGCTACCACATCAAGGCCCGGGATCGTCGGATTCTGTGGAGGCAATATGTCTGACTGGATTTTCGAAGCTACCTCCAGCTCATTTAACATTCTTTTCCCTTCCCGGATTTCTGAAGAAGCCCTTTCAAAACTCTTAGTAACCTCATTAAAAAAATGAGCGATCACACCTATTTCATCCAGCCTTCTGGTATAAATCCTGAAATATTTCCTTCCCGTTAAGAGCGCTTTCATTTGGACCAGGATCAACTTCAGCGGGCGCACAATTTCAAAGAAATACACCAGCATAAAAAACAGCAACGTCGTGGCAAGAATTGCTACAACAACATTCAACGGAATATTGAACCAGTCTATTGAAAAAAGGTATAGGACGCCAAAGAAAAAAACGGAGCCTAAAGCTACAAAATAAACAACGGTTCTGATTAAAATACTTTTTCTGTAAAACTTCATGATGGCTTATGTTAAGCCTTAATGGCCTCTAGTATCTGATCTTCACTTTCATAACATCCCATTATTTTTGAAAGGCCGATAACTTCAAAAACATCCTTAACGTGACTGTTGGCTTTATAAATCAGCAGCTTTTTCCCACGCTTAACCAGCCTTGAATGAAGGACAAGCAGAAATCCGATTCCTTCACTGTTAATAAAGTTCATTTTTTCAAAATTAAACACAATTGCAGAGCCATCAAATTCATCCACCAGTATCTCCAGTTTTTCTTTTACGCTCTGTAATCCCACCTTATCAAGATTGCCTTTAAATTCAACCCACTGCACGTTGTCCTTAATGGGGAATATATCCATTGTCAGGTTCAGATCGAAATAATCCATCATATGTTTGTTTTTTAAAAGATTAATCTTTTTATTATAGTTTAATTTCGTTTAGGTTTAAATTCAACCTCGTTTCAATAATTGATGATATAAAGGCCGAACTTTCCCGCAATCCCAATTTGCAATAAAGCTGTTTAAGTTTATGCAGAATTTCCATATCAAGGAAATGCAGAAATTGATGGTAATAAGGTGTTTGCAGCCGGCTAAAGCGTAATTTTACCGCCTTTTCAGTCAGCAGCCTGTTTAAAGTCTGGATTGTATGTTCACTCATCCTATACCTGATTATCTTCAAAACTTTTTCCGGAACCGGGCCCTCAAGCAGCAGATCAGCCAGTTTTTCAATACCACGCCTGTCTCCAATAAGCGAAAGCGCCACTGCCGATCTCAACTTTACTTCGGCGTCGCCATCTTCCAGTCTTGATAAGGCGTAACGCAACAACTCCGGTTTATTCAATACCGGCATAACTTCCAGTAAAGCCGTAATATCCTCTTTTTTATTGCTTTGCGCCATTGTCATAAGTAAACCTAAACCCCGGTCATGCAATGATTTCAGTTGAAGGGCACAGGCTATTGCATGCACTTTAACCAGAGGATTGCTGCTTCCAAAATGCTCTGTTACATATTGTGCAGATTTTTCATTTTTAAGATCCCTAAGCGCATCCAGGGCTGCAACCTTTAGCCTTTGATCATCCGAGTTTAAGAGCTCAATCAGAAAAGACGCCGACTCATCTTTATCAATTGCCAGTAGGGCGCGCAGGGCACAATATTTGCTGGATTTTCCACGGTCTTCAGACAAAAGCAGCCTCTTAAGTGATTTAATGATTTCTATTCTTTCAAATGGCGATTTTACTATCTGTTCAGATAAATCTTTCTTAAAGATCAGAAGTCCATTTAAAGAAGCCTTTTGGAATTCTGCATCATCGCTTAAAAGGTACGACAACAGCTCCGGAATAATTTCAACTTTGCCGGCCGCAGCCAGTTCATTGAGAATTTTTATTTTAATCGACTTTTCAAAAAGTTCGCTGTGTAACACTTCAATAAGCCTGTTTATCCCATCCAGATGGCCTTTTTGTATAAGAATTTCAACAGCATGTTCCTGGGCTTCGTGGGTATCATGAGAGTTTAAGCGCTCAAAAGCCATATTTGTATAATGGTTTTGAAGTCTGAATGAAAACCAGATTGCTAATAGTGCCAAAGGTATAAGCAGCGCGTTAATAATATAAAGGTAACCGGTACCGCCAAAGAGGAGTTGAATAATAAGAAGTGTCCCTGTTGCAAAAATCGTACTCAAAGGGCTAACCAGGCATTCGTAAAATTCTCGGAGTATTCTCTGAGAGCCGTGTTTTAAGGCATAAAAAGACTCTTCGTAGGCATTTTTTTGAATTATCCCCGATACTTCAAAGTTATTTTTTGCTAAAACAGATGTAAAATAACCAAAATTAAAAAACAACATCAGGCTGCTAAAAAAGGACACAAGGGCATGCAGCAAAAATCCGCCAAACGTGCCAAGCTTTTTAAGGATCCTACTCGCCAAAAGCAATTGCGTAAAAAGGGCAAAACTATAAAAAATGGTTTGCAGGTAACTTAATCCACCTATCAATTCAGCCTCATGCTCTTTAACTGAACCGGCAGCCAACACCGCTTCATCCACAACTTTAGTATATTGAAATTCAAATAACGTCCCAATTATCCATGAAAGGGTCATAATTATCATCAGTGTCTGCAGAAAGGGGACTTTCAAAACGTTTTTCAGATGTGAAACAACCTGTTGTCTGGGAATAGTTTGTTTTTCCTTTATAATATGTGTTAATTCTGTACTTCCATGGATCAAACCATTCTTAACGTTGTTTTTAGGCTTAAAAACCTCCAGTATCACAATTAGGGCCAACAAGACACCAGCCCAAAGACCATAAATTTTATCAGTAATTCCAATCCCGGCAAATAATGAAAGGGTTATTGCCGCCAGCAGATTTCCACAAGTTTCCGCAGATTCAATTACCGGAAAAGCCTTCTCCGCTTCCCACGGGGAGAAAAAATCTTCAATATAATTCGAAATAAACACATTCGACTGGACCAGAAAAACACCAGTTGCTATTAGCGAAAACGCCAGGAATAAAAACAGATCCGAAATAAAGGCATACGCCAATAAAACTGATGTAATACCCAGAATCAGCGATATAAAAATTTGCACTCTGACCTCAAGAAATCTCAACATGAAAGAAAAGACCAGCATGCCAAGTATCACAAAAAGCGCCTGGATCAAATATAGATAAGGAAGATTATGCGCACTAAGAAAAGATACGTAATAAGCGATAATGGTCGTAAATCCCAGCGCATAGCCAAAGCGAAAAAGGAATTTTATTACCCATGAATATAAAATTTTGTCGGAAGAGGTCCCGCTAATGTTAAGTATCGACTTAAGATATTCTGCTACACGCTGCCTCATTTGATGTTCAATATATATTGATACAGTTCAATATATTATACCATAAAATACAAAAAGAGCAATGACCGTATGAATCATTGCTCTCATTTTTCAGCTTTTTCACCACGCTGCAGTCAGTTTCTATTACAGTGCGAATCTGGCAAACCGTACAATCTTGATGTTTTCACCCATCTTGGCGATAACATCATTTAAAAGCCTTTCTACGGTTATTTCAGGATTCTTAACAAAAGGCTGTTTTAAGAGTGAAAGCTCTTCTCTGAATTTCTTTTCCTTACCGGCCAGAATATTGTCAAACATAGCTTCTTTTTTACCTTCATTTACAAGCTGGGCTTTCCAGATCTCTCTCTCTTTCTCAACCAATTCATGAGAAACTTCTTCAGGAGTTAGGGTAAGAGGATTTGTTGCTGCAATCTGCATCGCGATATCTTTTGCCAGGTTCTGAAAGTCATCAGTCTTAGCAACAAAATCAGTTTCACACCCAAGCTGCAAAAGCACTCCAAGCCTTGAATTTCCATGGATATAAGATACTACCAACCCCTGTGCAGTTGTCCTTTCACTGCGTTCTAAGGCTTTTGCTTCCCCCTTTTTTCTAAGAAGTTCATGGGCTTTTTCAAAATCTCCGTTCGTTTCTTCCAAAACCTTTTTACAGCTCATCATTGATATGCCTGTCGCTTCACGCAACCTTTTTACGTCTTCAAGAGTAACCGCCATATTAATAAAAATGTTAATGAATAAATCGCGCTTAGATTTTCGCGGATAGGAAATTACTTTGTTTCTTGCGCTGGTGGCTGCTGAGATTGTTGATCGGCTGGAGCAGTAGTCACAGTTGGCTGGGGTGCTTCAGCAGGTGCAATAGGAGCAGGCTGCTGAACTTCAACACCAGACTGCGTAGCTTCAGTTACAGGTTGCTGCCCTTCAGCCGCAGGTTGTTGCTCAGAAACTTGTCCCGTAATAGCTTCTTTTGTAATTTGGGCAAACAATGTAACTGGAATCATCTCCGCAATATCACCCAGTACAGGAATCTTCCACCAGTTTCCGATTAAAGCCTGATAAGCAGAGAACAAACTCAGAATAAACAGAACAAAAACAATCAATCCATAGAGTGATAATCCTATGAAAGGAAATATGGCAAGAATAATACTGAATAACAGAATAATCGACATTAAAAGTCCCTGTCTTCCATGCAGTTTTACATATTCGCTACCGGACATTAATACCAATGATGCCAATGAAACCAGAGGAATATAAGAAGCCATTGCCCAAAGTTTTTCATCTGTCCGGACCTTGGGTTGGTTGGCCTTAGGCATAAGGTAATCTTTAACAAACTGCTGAGCCTGGGCTCCCGCCTGAGAAGCTGTTCCTGCTAATTGCTGGGCCTGCTGCCCCACAGCCGTTGCTGTTTGTTGGGCTTGCGTTGCTACCTGCTGGGCCTGCTGCCCCACCTGGTTGGCAGTTTGCTGCGCTTGAACCATAGCCTGTTGAGCCTGATCCATCGCTTGCTGTGAAGCCTGAACCGGTGATACCGGCGTAGCCGCTACTGCAGGTTGCTCAGCTGGAGCTGCGCTTCCTGGCGTCGTACTGGTAGGATTGTTGTTTGTATTTTCTGCCATAATGAATTTGTTTTATTTTCCTCTACCTTCCATAATAGCACTTTTTACTTTATTTATCAAATATGTCAAAGACTTGATAGCATCATCATTCCCTGGAATCGGATATGCTACCCCATCAGGATCAGCATTGGAATCAACAATTGCGACAACCGGAACCTTTACCTTGTTAGCTTCCTTAATTACAATTTGATCTCTGACCGCGTCGGCCACAAAAATAACATCAGGAACCCTGTCCAGATCTTTTACCCCACCAAGGGCGGCTTCAAGCTTAATAATGTTCTTCTTAATGTCAGAAGCTTCCTTTTTGGTATACTTCTCAATTTCACCAGTCTTTTCCTGTTCCTTAAGATTTCTTAAATATTTGATTCTCTGTTTAATGGTAGAGAAATTTGTAATAAGGCCACCAATCCATTTGTGGATAACATAAGGCATGTTTGTAGCTTCTGCCGTTTCCAGGATCAACTGTGCAGCCTGTGGTTTTGTACTTACAAGTAAAACTTTTTTACCGCTTGCTGAAACCATTTTTAAATACTCCATTGCCTTATCCAGGCAGTCCTTGCTTTTGGCAAGATCAAAAATATGAATTCCATTTCTGGAACCAAAAATATATTTCTTCATCTTTGGATTCCATTTTTGGGTTTTATGTCCAAAATGTACTGCTGCGTCCAGCATTTCCTTTAAATCGTTCTGCGCCATAAGTCCTTGTGGTTAACGCCCGCTTTCATCACTTCATGTATTAGCCCCGAAATAAGGGGAGGACTACACGATCAAAAAGCAGACTAAAATAAAAACAGCAGAAATCTAATATAATCCTGGCCGTAAATCAAGCAAAAAACCATTTTTACCACCTTCCATG
>JAGOLJ010000002.1 GCA_017994125.1 Candidatus Altimarinota bacterium | reverse complement strand
AAGTAACGGCTACGCCTTCAACATCCGGAGCTTCCGGAACAAAGCCGGCCAATAGTGGCACTCAATCCTAAAAGATATACTAAATAACAATTAACGAATTATGGGTAAACAAGCGGAAAATACGGGAAGACACTGGTATGTTGTCCATACTTATTCCGGCTATGAACATGCTGTCCGCGAATCATTATTGCAGCGTGTTGAATCTTTGGGCCTGCAGGAGCAGATTTTTGATGTAGTTGTCCCCGAAGAAACCCAGATTGTAATTAAGAAGGGTGAGCCTAAAACCGAGAAAAAACGTATTTTCCCAGGCTATGTGCTGGTCGATATGGTTGTAACAGATTATTCCTGGTATGTAGTACGCAATACTCCAAATGTCACCGGGTTTGCGGGATCAGGAACCATTCCCGTACCGGTATCCCCTGATGAGTTTAAGGTTATAAAAAAGCACATGGGTGAAGCTGAGCCTAAGTTCAAGATTGATTTCACTGTTGGCGACCATGTCATCATTCTGGATGGGCCGTTTATCAATTACGATGGCCTGGTAAACAAGGTTGATGAAGAAAAGGGTAAAGTGAAAGTATTAATTACAATTTTCGGACGCGAAACCCCTGTTGAGCTGGACTTCACGCAAGTCAAAAAGAAATAACAAAATTATGTCAAAATTCAGCTTATTTACCATTTTTTTGTCAAGCGTCATTGTGGTGATTATCGCTGAACTTTTAGTTAACCAGTATGTAAAAGATCCTTATAGCGAACGGCAGCTTCAGGCTAATCTTTTAAACGCGCAACTTACCCAGGAAAGCCAGCAGGCAATGCAATTCTCCAAATCTGGCCAACCGGTGCAGAATCATTCCCAGGTATCGTCCAATGCTTCTAGCCAATCTACAAAAAGATACAAAGTGATTGGTTTTGAGACGATTAAGGAAGCCGGATTCAAGGACTATGACATCCTGCAGGTTGTGCCATTTAATGGCATCCTCTTCGAAAATATTGACCTGCGTGATTTTAAAAGTGTACCAGTCATACAGCAAAACCTGATGCAAAATAACCGTGTCAGAATGGCTGTTTTCTATGAATTTCAGTCCGGTGATGGAGTCCTGGCTAATGAGATTTACCGCTATCTGATTGAAAAATCACGCTCCATAATGGGGGCAACAGTGAATGAGACCAACCAGTTTGGCAACGGGTCGTTTTATATCAATTTCCTGGACCGCAAGGAATACGCATTTTTGGTTGTAAAGCAAAAAGAAAATGTGTATGCTCTCAGCTACCGGAAGGATTACCATCCGCTGATTAAACAACTAATTTCTTTATTATATTAAATCCTGAAATACTATGGCAAAGAAAGTTTTAACCGTAATTAAGCTGCAAATCGTTGCAGGTAAAGCAAATCCAGCACCTCCTGTTGGTCCGGCACTTGGCCAGCATGGTGTAAACATTCCCAATTTCTGCAGCCAGTTCAACGCCAAAACAGCTGCCATGGGTGATACCGTTGTGCCAGTTGAAATCACCGTTTTTGACGACAGGACCTTTACTTTCATTACAAAAACTCCACCGGCTTCATTTTTGATTCTTAAGGCAATTGGCCAGCAAAAAGGCTCCGGTGAACCTAACAAAACCAAAGTAGGTACCCTTACAAAAGCCCAGTTAAAGGCTATCGCCGAGCAGAAAATGCCCGACCTGACAGCTGCCAGCGTGGAAGCTGCAATGAAGACAATTGCCGGCACAGCCAGGAATATGGGTGTAAAGGTAGAAGAATAAATATTTTTCAATCATAGTGGGAGGCTCCGAAGGCCGTTATCACCACGTAATTAAAATACTATGGCAAGCCATGGAAAAAAGTACCGCGATGCGGCAAAAAAGCTGGAAGGAATCACAGCTGTCAGTTTGGATGAAGCAGTAAAACTGCTCAAGGACACACACACTGTAAAATTTGATTCTACACTCGAGATCCATTTTAACCTGAATGTTGACCCAACCCACGCCGACCAGATGGTAAGGTCTATTTTGGCGCTTCCTCACGGCACAGGTAAAGAAGTGAAAGTGGTCGCTTTTGTAGCAGATGACAAGGTAAAGGAAGCAAAAGCCGCCGGTGCCTTAAAAGCCGGTATGGATGATCTGATTGAAGAAGTTTCAAAAGGATGGGTGGATTTTGATGTAGCGGTTGCTACACCGGATGCCATGAAAAATCTTGGTAAAATAGCTAAAATACTTGGTACAAAGGGTTTAATGCCTAATCCAAAGGCCGGAACAGTTACTCCCGATATCGGTAAAACCATCGAAGCTATCAAAAAGGGGCGCGTTGAGTTCAGAACTGATAAAATGGGACAGATCCACAATATCTTTGGAAAGATTTCTTTTAGTGATGACAAGATCAAAGAGAACCTGAAAGGTTTTATCCGCGCCGTTTTGGATACAAAACCGGCAACGATCAAAGGGACTTATATTAAAAATATCAGCGTTTCCAACTCGATGGGCCCTGGTATCAAACTGGATCTGCAGCAGGTGATGGCTGAAATGAAATAACATTGAAATAATCATCAAAAAGGCCGCCTTACCAAGCGGCCTTTTTTAGTATTCTAAGTTGTTTCTACATCAATAATCAGGCGGCCTTTTTTAACATTAATTTCTTACGGATTTCATCTTCCATGGCCTTATTTATAATTTTTTGTCCCCCTTCTTTCTTGAGGAGAGCAATATCCTTATCGGCTTCGGCAATTTGCTGACGTCTTAAATCAATAAATTCGTTCAAAGCCTGATGCATTTCACGGTAAGCGCTCCTGTAACCGGTTATGGTTAACCATTTCCTTGCACGTAAATCCAGGTTTGCCATGCTCTGTGAAAATGCGCTGTCATTAATGCTTAGATCCGATGGGGGAACTTTCCCTGCTTTTAAAGCCTTGATGACTGCCATTTTTCTGCTGAGTCTGGTATCGAGCATGGACTGTATCTGTTTAACTTGCCCAGTCAGATAATTTGCAGACTGAACGTCCATATGGATGCGCAATTCATTTAATTTATCATTGATTTTAAACTGTAGCTGAGTATCTCTGGGCAGTTCTTTGATACGCTGTGCTTTGACCTCCTCCTGGGACATGAGATCGTTTTTATTTTCGTTTTCGGGATTTGCCATATTGGTTTTAATTAAGAAATGAAAATTTTGACATCGTTAAATTATAACACTATTACTTTGTTATGACAAGCAATATCGTGCTTTTTAAGATTAGATTTGAGTACCGGAATTTTCTTCCGTCCCGTCCTCGCCGCAGGCGTTGAAAATTAGATCGTCATAGGTGGGCTGGGAGGCATTAAAACTGATTTTGTAAACCTGTCCGTTCTTGCAGGTGATAACCAGATGTTGCGGGTTATTTGTGTCTATAGTTTTAATGGCAGGATCGTTTGAAATGGTGCGGACATTGTTATCCAGGCTGCCGCGACCGCTTACAATGTAATAAATGAGAACAACCAGACCCGCTGCCACAGCCAGGATGATTGGAGTCCATTTGCCCCGGAAGATTTCTTTATAATTGAACTTTGAATTTGGTTTCATTCAGATTACGGCGATTGATGGTTTTTCTGTTTCTTTCTGATTTTTTTCTTTTAGCTTATCTTCAAGATCCAGGGCTTTCTGTAATGCTGATATGGCTACTTCAAGCTGTTTTTCGTCTGGTTCACGCGTCGTGAGCCGCTGGAACCACAGCCCCGGAGCTACCAGCGCCTGAATCCACTTTTTATCCTGATGTCTGGCACTCCACTTTAGGAATTCATATGAAATTCCTGCTATAAAGGGTAAAAACGCCAGTCTAAGCAGTAAATTGGCTGTAAAATCAGGCTGTTTGGGAACAAACGTATAAACAAAGATGCTAATCAGGAAAACAACAAGAATAAAACTGGTGCCACAACGCGGGTGAAAACGGGTTTGCTGTTTGGCGTTTTCAACAGTTAAGGGCAGTCCCTTTTCATAAGTGTAAATGGATTTGTGCTCTGCGCCGTGATATTCAAAAAGCCTTTTAAGGGCGGGGGTTAATCCAAGCAGCCAGATGTAAATAATGAAAAAGACGGTTTTGATGATGCCGTCTACTAGGTTATAAAGCAGCCAGTTCTGATTGAGCAGACTGAACTGCCTGCTTAAATAATCGGTGATCCAAAGAGGCAAAAACTTGAATAAAAACACACTTAAAGCTAATGCAAAAATGATGGAAAAAATGAAGGAAACCGTGGTGAAGATCTTTTCAAAGCGGCTTAATTTTTGTTCTTCGCCATCACTTTCATCCAAAGCCTCATTGGCCGAATAATTAATTATACCCATGCCGATGATGAGCATTTCAAAAAGGTTGGCAACCCCGCGGATGATGGGTAATCCAAGTATTTTGATGCTGGAACTTACCGCCTTGAACGGATCTTCCTTGACTTTGATATTTCCCTTAATTTTCCTTACGGAAACAGTGATAAAATTGGGTGAGCGCATCATAACGCCCTCAATTACTGCCTGCCCGCCTACTGCGAAATCGATTTTATTATTCATGAAAATGTTTTTTACGGTATTTTATCTTAACATTTTATTTTGGCTGCGACAATATGAAGCGGGTGGATTCTTTAAGCCGATTAAGTTATTTTACTGCCGCAAGGTTTATGCTTGCCGTGAATGATTCGCACAAGGTATTTAGTGCGAAATTCGCTCTATATATCTTGTAGCTATTCTGTAAAATGTCCAAAGCTGAAGGAAAAGTAAAAATCAAAAGAGTAGATACATCCCTTCCCCTGCCCCAATACGCAACTTCAGGGGCAGTGGCCTTTGATGTGATTGCGCGTGTGGAAACGGTGATCAAGCCTGGAGAAGTGGAGCTGGTTCCGGGGAATGTGATCGTAGAAATTCCAAAAAATTATATGCTGATTCTGGCCTGCCGAAGTTCTACCCCCATAAAACGCGGACTGATGTCACCCCATGGCATCGGCATTATTGATCAGGATTATTGCGGGCCAGCGGATGAATTAAAAGTTCAACTGTATAATTTTACAAAAGAGGCCGTAACGGTCGCGCGCGGGGAACGGATTGCACAGGGCATCTTTGCCAGGATTGACCGTTTTGAATGGGAAGAAGTTGAAGAGATGGAAAAACCATCCCGCGGCGGATTCGGGAGCACGGGCCACCATGCCTCATACTAATTTTTTGATATGAAAGGAGCTTTAATCACGATATACGGGATTAATAACATAGGTAAAAGTACCCACGCCAAGCTGCTTGTAGAAAAATTAAAACGTAATGGATACGATGTTACATATCTAAAGTATCCAATTTATGACCTGGAACCAACAGGACCGGCTATTAATAAAATTCTGCGTTCAACTACTCCCCAGAATGTTTCCGAAGAAGAGCTGCAAACTCTGTTTATGCAGAATCGTAAGGATTTTGAACCTAAACTGCGGGAACTTTTAAATCAGGGAAAAATTGTGATTGCCGAAGACTACACCGGGACAGGGATTGCCTGGGGAACAGCCAAGGGACTTAAACAGGAATGGGTGGAAAAAATTAATGAAGGATTGATCAGAGAAGATTTTTCCGTACTTATGAAGGGCAGGCGCGATACGCGCGTAATTGAAGCCCATCACATCCATGAAAACAATAATGATCTAATCTTAAAAACCGGGCAGATACTGGACCGGCTGGCAGAAAAAAACGGTTGGCATGTGGTTCAGCTCCGTGACAAAATAAGCGATACAGCAGATGTGATTTGGGCTGAAGTTAAAGCTTTTCTTGATGGCCGCCAAAAGTAGTGATAAGATAGGGCCATGATAATTTTAGATGGAAAAAAGGTTGCAGATGAAATGAAACAAAAGCTGAAGGTGAAGTTTGCTGAGCTTTTGAATCAAGGGGTAAAACCCAAACTGGTTATTGTCCAGGTCGGCGATGATCCAGCTTCTTTGTCTTATGTTAAAGGTAAAATCAAAGCATGCGATACTCTGGGAATTGAGGGTGAAATTTTGAAGTATGCGCCCGATGAGGTTACAACCGAATCATTAATCAAAAAAGTAATTGAACTTAATATCGATGCCTCGGTTAACGGAATCCTTATCCAGATGCCACTTCCGGAGCATATTTATTATCCCGAAGTATTTAAGGCGATGTCTCCCTATAAGGATGTTGATGGTTTTACAGCTTATAACCTGGGAAAAACTTTTTTAAGTACCGATTTCGAGGAACTGGCTCCCCCCACGCCGCTTGGCATTATCAGGTTGTTTGAGCATTATGGAATCGAAGTGATGGGGAAAGAGGCTGTTATTGTGGGAGTTAGTAATCTGGTTGGAAAACCTTTAACCGTGATGCTTCTTAACCGCCGTGCCACGGTAACTACCTGCCACAGTAAAACAAAAGATCTTGGCCTGCATACCAGAAAAGCCGATATTCTGATTGTAGCTGTGGGAAAACCATTTCTGATTACGGCAGATATGGTAAAGAAAGATACCATTGTGGTTGATGTGGGGATCAATAAAACAACCAAAGGTAAACTGATTGGTGACGTTGATTTTGAAAATGTGGCAGAAAGAACGTCATATATAACTCCTGTGCCTGGTGGTGTCGGGCCTATGACTGTGGCCTGTTTGATGGAAAATATGTATAAAGCCGTCAAAAAACAGATCAAAATGGGGCAAATTAAGGTCAATTAAAGTTTTTTTTTCAGTTTAAGAAGTTTTATTCCTGTAATGCTTTTTAAGGTCGAGGCTTATTATTTCACTAATGCATTTTTTGTGTTATAATTTAATGATGCCTTAAAAAAAAGCGATATGACGTCACCTACAAATCATGATAGAGCCAGAGAAGAGGCCGTCCCAGGAGGCGGTTTAGCAGTTCCCAAAAAAGTGAAGATTATTTATGGGAAGATTCCCCCAGTCAGACAAATTACAAAAGGAGTACATACTGATATTACCGGATTAATTGGTGGTCAGATCAAGACTGAAGCAAAAATGAGGCCTAAGGTTGATCTTCTTCATGAGATCAATGTAACAGCGGAAGAAGCCTTTGAACCGGGAGCGCGGGTGCTGACTAAAAAATACCAGGAACAAAAATTAACAATCCCTAAAACACTTACCATATCATCAGGAGAAATTCACCCTGTTGAACTAAAAAACACTTTTAGGGATCAGCCAGTAACTGTTATTTCACTATCCGGGATGGAAAAAGGAAGCGGGCAATATCCGGAAAATGTGGATGGAGTAGTGATTAACGATAGTAATGGGGAGTATCTGGATGTAGCTATGATTTGCGGCGGAGCAGAAGGTCCTGAAAATTCCGCCATGACAAATGCAGCTACTGTTTATGCCGCCGACTATCTGAATTACAACTTTGACCACCGCTTCCCTATCAATTTGGAACGGCTTGACCACAAACTTTCTCCTATTAAAGAAGATCTTGGTCTTGCAGAAAAAAAACTGGAAGGGATGGTCGCAAGGTTAAATATGAAAAATTACGCTCTGGAGGTGTCATCAAACAGTGAAAATATTCATTGTCTGGTAATAGATCCTTCAAGCGGGAAAATGGAATCTTTTCGGGATCGCAAAAACATTGAACTGATGGAAAAGAATCAACAGGAAATGGAAGATATTGATTGGGAAAAAATAAGAGGAATGGCGGCCAAAGAATATCAAGGCAGTAAAGGTAAAAATATGATGAAACTGATTTCGGCCATTGAAGAAAAGGGTCTGAACGATGTAGAAAAAGCCAAATTAATGGCCAGGATTCCGCGCCCCAGGACTTTTACTACAGCCATGCCGGTATCCCAGGGAGACGTTGTTGTTCTGGTTTCCGATAAACTTGTTAATGCACTTGGCAAAGGCGAAGCAGGCATAGTGCAGATGATTACGGAAGGAATAAATGCCGGCAAACAGATCCCTGAAATAACTGGAGAAATTCTTGCTGTCATTAAAAAGAAGCAGGACAATTATGATATTGAAGAAAACACGAGAACGCTGGTAGCTTTTAGAGTTCCCTGAACAGACAAAACAGCTTTTAATATTTCCCATTAAAATTGACATTTACACGCAATGGTGATATAAATTTAACCTATTTTATTTTAGGATTTTATGTCTGCAGATGGACGTGAAGCACGCCATGGCGATGAAATTGATCCTGAAACCTCCGAGGCCCCTGCCAGAGCAAAGGTGATCGATTTGAAGAGGCATTTTAAGCGATCGGTGGGGCGGGTGTGCGCATACGAATATCTGACTGAGGCTAATTCAGATGTAGCTAAAGCCAACTCGAAATGCCGGGAGATCGGGCTGGATTTGAGTTCAATTGATGAAATTTTATCTGATGAAGCCAGTGTAAATGAGTTTTTCAGCGTGCTCAGGGAATACCTGATCATGGTAGAAATTGCCCTTAATGCCAATGACGATATCGATTCGACTGCTATTTTCCACCCTGAAAAATGCTTACGTGAGGCCAGCAGAAAATTCGCTCAATCGGTCACTTCAGTCCAGGAGAGACTGATAAAAAAAGTCCAAATAAGGAACCTGAGAGGATGGGTGGAAGGACGAATGTAATGAGAAGTATTTGATAATTAAAAAAGGCTCCTTTTTGAGGAGCCTTTTTTGCTTTGGATGATTAGTTGTCAGCCTTCTAAAGGCCGCTAACTGTTCGTCCGGGGAATTTAGTTGTAGTAAGGATAATCGTAGTAGGCAACATTGGTATCGCGATAGAAGTAGTTGTAGAACAGGTTTGCTACATCGCCGCGGGTCATTGGAGTAGCCGGGTTGAAGTTATTGTTGCCATCGCCGTACATCAGACCATGCTGGGCTGCGTAACAGACATATGGCATGTACCAGGCTGTGCTGCTGTTGCTTGGAGTATCGGCATAAGGAGCTGATGTGCAGTAGCCAACATTGGCATTGGCAGCTTCCAGGAAGATTTTAAGGAGTTCAACACGGTTAAGTGTTTTGGCTGGCTTGAAGGTCCTGTCCGGATAGCCGCTGATAACAGCCAGAGCTCTTGCTGTGCGAAGATAAGGCATATACCAGGCGTTGGTGCTGACATCGCTGAAGCCCAGATTTGTGCCGTCTGCTGACCAGATCTGTTTGCCAAGAGCAAGAAGAATAACTTTGGTTGCTTCGGCGCGGTTGATAGGTTCATAAGGTCTGAAAGAACCGTCCGGATAACCATTGAAGATCCCCTTAAGGTTCATCAATTCGATAGCTTTGCAGTATGGGCTGTCAGATGAAACATCCCAGTACCCGCCGCAGGTTTCATTGCTATTAGAATCGTTGTCGTTGGGGAAGCCGATAATGTGGCCATCGGTATCGACTTCAAGATAACCATAAGCGTATTCTGTGGAATAGCCACTCTTTTCGGCTCTTAAACGAATGACGTAGATACCATCGTCAACGCGGTCGCTGTCTGAATCATAACCGTTCCAGTAAACATAATTACCTGTTGAGCTGCTATAATTGACATCATCTTTAAGAGTGCGGATTACTGTGCCTCCGGAGAGGTAATAGTTGCCATTGGCAGTTGGTCCCCAGGTGTTACCTGAACCGGTATAGGTAATGGTGGCGTCTTCCAAAATGTCTACTGTAATGCCAGTGCTGTTCTTAAGGACATCAAAGGTCATTTTAGTGCTTTCGGAATGAGTTGGATCGAAAGTGGCATTAACAAGTTTTACGTTATCGATCAGCGAATTGTCGGTATTATAGTAGGCATCGTAATTATCGTTGTTGTCATCATCATTGAAACCGATAATGTCGCCATCGGTATCAACTTCGGTATAGGCGTATAAAGTATCATTTTCACCGCTGCGTGTGGCGGTGACACGGACTTTATAGACTGCATCTGAAACATAATCGCTATAACGGTCTTTACCGTTCCAATATACATACTGGTTGGTCCCAAGGCTGTATTTAACATCATCAACCAGTGTGCGAACCAGCTTGCCGTCATCATCAAGAACGGAAACTGTTATATAGGTATTATCCTTTTTAACATCCCAGGTGATGCGGGCTGATTCATAATCTTTTGGATTGAAGTAATCTTTATCGATCTCCAGGTTATCAATCAGATCACCACTATAGTTATCGTCATCACTGTCTCTATCTGTATAGACATAACCTGTCACATAATTTGAGCCGTTGTTATTGGAAGCTGTAATGCGATAAGTATAGCTGCCGTCGCTAACAATATCACTGTAGCGATCGTAGCCGTTCCAATAATCACTATATGAACCGGATGAACGGGTTACTCCGTTAACCAGTGTACGAACAAGGGTTGAACCAGAGTAAATCTCGACAGTTACAGTTGCTTCCCTATCAATAGCGTACTGTACGTAGGTACCTTCTTCTTCCGGATTAAATGGTGACCGACTTACGCCATACGAAGTAATGTTTGGGATGCCGGTGCTGTTTGAGCCCGTATAAATGGTGAAGGTTGGGATATAAAGAGGAGAACTGACGTTATTGGCAGCATCCTTTACTGTAACGTAACAGTTGGAATAGGTGCCATCTGCAAGGTTATTGAGAGTAACGGTATTGGTTCCGCTTGTAGCAGATGTTGTAGCACTTGAGCAGGAACCGTAGTAGCTGATGGTACCAGCTTCACTTGAGTAGAAGCTCCAGTTTGGTGTGGAATCGCTGGTATTACCAATGGATGAAGGATTGCTTAAAGATGGAGGAGTAGTATCGCTGGAAGATCCGGTCTGAACGGTGAAGGTTGGGATATAAAGAGGAGCGCTCACATTGTTTGAAGCATCCCTGACTGTAACGTAACAGTTGGAATAAGTGCCATCAGGAAGATAATTTAAGGCAATGGTATTGGTTCCGCTTGTAGCAGATGTTGTCTGGCTTGAGCAGGAACCGCTGTAGGAAATTGTACCAGCTTCACTTGAGGTAAAGCTCCATGATGGAGTGTGATTTGAAGTTGTTCCAATGGATGAAGGATTACCCAAAACCGGGGCTGTGGTATCGCCCGATTGCTGTTGCTGTACAGTAAAAGCCGGAATATTCAGCCATTCGCTGTAATTACCAGCTGTGTCTTTTACGCGCAATCTGCAACCGCTGTAAGTGCCATAAGCCAAAGTATCGAGTGTAACGGTGTTGTTCCCGATCATGGCAACATTGGTGGCGCTTGAACATCCGTCCCAGTAAATTGTGCCGCCTTCATTGGCGTAGAAAGTAATGTTTGGAGTTGTATCTGTGGTTGGATTTGGGGTTACACCACTAATTAAAGTAAGTACAGGAGCAACAGTATCGCCACCGCTGGATGAAGTCTGAACAGTGAAAGTTGGAATATATAATGGTGAACTGGTGTTACCTGCAGTGTCACGGACAGTTACGTAACAATTGGAATATGTTCCATCCGGAAGATAGTTGAGTGTAACGGTGTTGGTTCCGGCTGAGGCGTTTGTATCTGTGCTTGAGCATGAACCATAATAATTGATTGTACCAGCCTCGTTGCTGCTAAAACTCCAGGATGGAGTGTGGTCGGAAGTTGTTCCGATTGAGGATGGATTACCAAGTACTGGAGCGGTTGTATCGCCAGGGGTTGGAGGATTGTTGTAGTAAACAACCACTGATGTCGAGGCGCTGGCAGTGCTTAGATTCTTGGCGGTGACAGTAACATTATAAGTACCGGCAGAAACGTATGTGCCGTTCTGCTGGCCATACCAGGTAAAAGTACAGAGGTTATTGCCAGGCTGCACACTGGTTGAACTGGTTGTTGGAGCATAAGTGGTGCTGCCGTTTGATATCTCATAAGAAATAACTGCAGCCATGGATCCATTTAAATCGTAACAGACCCTGACTGGATTTTCTTTTGGATTAAAGCTTGGAACTGTTACGCCGTTCAGATTTTCGAGATGAACATTGCTGACAGAGAGATTGTTTAAAGCAACCAGGTGGAGGACATTTACCGTTGTACTGGCAGATGCTGTCTGGGTTGTGCCGCTTGCATTGCTTTTGGCATTGATGGTAAAGGTATAAGCTCCATTAGGCAGATTGGTGCTGGAATTAAGCTTACCGTACCAATAAGTACAGTTTTCGCCGGCGTTTTTAAGGGAATAGTTTTCCAAAACCTGCTGGTATCCCTGTCCGGACACTTTTACCTGCACTTCCCCGTCGTAATTGGTGGTGTAACAAACATTTACACCTCCGTTTGCAGGGTCGAAACTGGAAACGGTCTGGCCGCTTTCATTTTCAACGTGCACATTAGTAAGGGCGAGAGGTTTCACCGGAATTTCAGGCAGGTTGTACATAAGGTTGCCTGATACAGTGAAAGCCTGTGCCATTGGTACAGAAAAGACTACAAATAGCATTGTAGCTGTTAACAGCTTTTTTAGCCTGTTAATGAGCGAATTTGGCATATTTAGAGTATTAAAGTAATAATTTTAAATTTATAATTTTTGAGAAGTTTCTAAAGGGTTTAATGTATTTACTACACTTTCATTACGCCTTATTTCCTTTAAAAGGTATTGAATTTTATACTCTTACGTGTTTTTGTCAAGTTTTTTGTGAGATTATTTGTGCAAAGTTGACAACCGCAGCATATTAAAATATATTTTCGACGCTATTTAATTAGATTTTTCCTTATGCCAGTAATCAAGTCAGCCAAAAAGAAGGCTCGCCAAGCGCTTAAGAATCAGGAAAGGAACAAAACGACCAGAACCCAGGTCAAAACCTACATGAAAAAGATGCTTGAGCTTAGCAAATCCGATGTCGAAGAAGCCAAGAAGCTTTTACCAAAGGCTTATAAGGTGCTGGATCTTGCCTGCAAAAAGCACATGATCCACAAAAACAACGCTGCCCACAAGAAATCAAGGCTGGCACGCGCTGTTTCCGGAGCCAGTAGAGGGAAAGCCGCCAAGGCCTAGTTTTTCCAATTCAAAACCATCAGTTCCTTCAAAATTGGGCCTGTAGCATAAGCTACAGTCCCTTCGTGTCACTCCCGGGCCTGTAGCTCAGAGGTTAGAGCAGTCGGCTCATAACCGATTGGTCGATGGTTCGATCCCATCCAGGCCCACCACAAATTTCATAATTCCAAGAAAGGATGGAAGGTAGAAGTGAGATGGAAAAAATCGAGGAGCTGTCGCCACCAAGGGCAAAATACCTGTCGCATAGGGAGGTTTTTGTGGACCGGTTTGCGCTTGTTTTGCGTGAGCCGCTGCGTTCCGAGTATATTGCGCGTATTAACAGGGAAACCCGTAGAGATCTAAATGAGGGACTGGATGGGGTTTTACGCTGGCAAGGGATAGAGCCTAAAAAACTTGATCCTGATTTTAAGGAGACTGATTTGGATCATGAAGTTGAGTGCGTGAGTTGGTGCAATGAGGTTGAAGACGGTTATCCTTTGCTTAAAAAGGCTGTCAGCAAAGGACGCGAGGAGGAATGGAACAACTTACCCCTTATAATGATGGTTCATGATGTGGGCGAGATTTTTACTGATGATTTGTCGGTATCCAGCCTTTTACGCAAAACGGCCGCCGGCCAAAAGCAGAAACGTAAGGAAGGAAAAATTGCCTATCGATTGTTAAAGCATGTAAAACCGGAGGATGTTTCTTCGCGGCTGATTGAGCTTTACAAGCGTTATGACAGGCGCGAACCGAGTGATATTCTGGTTAATTTTGGCCATTTTATAGATAAAGCCCAGGCTGATGCCAATGCCGCAATCCATCTGGTGCCATTCAACAGAGATAAATATAACGCCGAGTCTCTGATTTCAACCGAGTGTCACGGGATTTCCTACGCGGAGAAGGCCGCCGCGCAGATTGATGATCCTAAAGCTAGAAAAGAACTGGCTGCTCTGATCGAAGACAAGGTAATAAGGAAGTATGATGCTGTACTTTTACCGGCAGATGGCCATATTCAGGAGCTTGTTAGGAATCGGGTCAGGAAGAATATCATCAAATAAAGGAATGATGTTAACTTGAGCCTACTTTATTTAGAGGCGTTTTTGTGTTATAATTTCTCGATGGAGTCCATAAATTTAATCATCTACATGAAAACACTGCTAAATTGTTTATTACAACCAGTAATTGGAGAAAAAAGGATGGTATTTGATGTTGGCAACTCCAGGGAAGCTTTGCCATCTGCGGTAATCAGTGCTCCAAACGTTCCACACTATGAAGAATCAAGAGAAGTGAACCTTAATTCAATTCAGGGACGGTTTGCAACTTTGAAGCATGGACTATCAAAAATCTTTGAAGAAGTGCTCCATACAGGGACTACGGATCCTAATGCTATCCAGAAAAAGCTTGCAGATAATGTGCATGTTGACCAGCAGGATCTTAGGGATTTTATCAGTAAGCGGGTGCAGGGAGGAAATAGCCAACACATAGCTACCATTAAACGTGGCTCAGATTTTTATAATCTGGTGATTGAACAGGATGGTAATGGATTTAAGTTTTCGGTTCTAAAAGAAAATGTATCAACCGCAAAAGGAGATCTGCATGTGCTGGGGACTGATTTATTTGGACTGCGCGATGCGCTGCAGAAATCTGTGACTTTTCCAAACCGGAACTGGACGGCCAATCAGATTCTGAACCAGCTGGCCAGGAATGTGGACTACAGTAAAATCCGGGCAGTGCTTGAAGCCGAGACACAACAAAATCCCTCAAATTTTGCGCATCATCTTGTGACTTTCCAATGCGGAGACAGGATTATGGACGTATATATCAATCTGCGGCTAATGAAAGCATCGCCGCTTCCTTTGCATAGGGGTCTCTATATATTTGAATATAAGCGATAATTATTTGCCGTATTTTTCATCCAATAGGCGTTCTTTTTGGCGCTGACGGGCTTCGCTGTCGCCGCGGGCCCAATAGTGATCGCCGTAGTCAACAAACTGGAGCATTTTCTGGAATTCCGGAGGCATCATTTTGGCCATTTGCTGTGCAACGCGGCGGTAGTTGATGTGACCCTGCGGAGCGGAACGGAGTTCGGTGAAATGCTGTACTTCGCGCAGATTCATGCCCATGGTGTAACGGACGTTATAACCGAAACAGACGGCGTATTGGGCGATGGCTGGGCCTAAAGCTTCTTTCATGGCTTCATAGAGTCTGGCGGAGAGTTTGAAGGCCTTTTTAACCTGGTCTTCCAGGCCGGCATCAATGATTTCCTGAGGCAGATTGTAGCCGAGGTACGGGTTTAACAGCTGGCGTTGCTGGGTGAGCATGCGGTGGCGCTCCAGGTCACGGTAAATGCCGTAATCATTGGTCAGTTCAAAGGTGAAAGGATAACCATACTCGTAGCCGCGGGGTGCGCGGTCGCGGCGGGTCTGGCGGTCGCCGATGGTGATATCGATAACTTTCTGGAGAGTGCCTGGATTCTTTTTTTCAAGATTCTTAAGATGTTTGCGTAATTCCTCCTGGGAGAAACCGGTGAACGGGAACAGGGCGTCAGCGCAGACATTTATAATAAACTCTGCGTCGTTTTTGGGCCGTTTGAGCAGTATTACTTTTGCTTCCTTAACCTTTTTGGGTTTAATTCCTGCGAAAAGTTCCGCCACCAGCTGCTTTATCTGGTCATTACGTCTGACGACATAATCGTTCTTTTTAGCGCGTTTTACATAAACGGGGATTCTCTGGTTTAAGGCTGTATGGGCTTTTTGCGCTATGGCTTTCATTTCCGGGATTTCGTTGGTGTAGAGGTGGGAAAGCAGATATTGATAAAAACGTCCGTTGCCAAAAAGGCCCACGTTGCTTAAGGTTGCGGCGGGAAGAAGCACACGCAAAATGTCGCAGGTTTTGGTTTTGAGATCAATATTGTAAGTGCGTTTGAAATCTTTTTGCAGTTTTTCATCGGACATTTCTGAATATTTCTGTTTTGTCCCCTTGCCCATGATGTCGTATTCGGCTTCCTCCAGAGGTTTTTTGGTCGAAAGGAAGTTTTTGACCGGTTCCTGCAGTTCGCAGTAGATATCAAAAATCCTATCCAAGTTTTTTATATACAGCTCCCCTACTTCTGAATTTATGATGGTGTCATCCCTATAGTAAGGGTAATTGCCATTGATATCGCGCTGATCATAAACTACATAACGGGTGGACTGTTCAATCGGGGATCCTCCAATGCGACGGTCTTCGATTTCTTTGGTGGCAAGGTTGGATATGTTTTCAAGCGCAAGGTGGGCGCCTTCAAGTTCCCCAACGCTGTCATCGCCATATTGAATGAGGATGCGTTCCATTAGTTCGGTTGATTTAACGGGATCCAGTTTTTCATTAACGACCAGTTCGAGCAGCGTGTCTTTTACTCCGCCTTTTTGCCTTGAATAACGAGCAAAGGCTGCCCCGACTATGCCATCAAGATTTTTGAGTACAAAAATGTCCGAGTCAGAATCGGAAAGGTAGGGTGCAAGAAAAGTTTTCTGCTCCTCGGTGTAGGTACGCTCATTTTGATATGGCAATTTTTTTTGTGGATTCATGGGAGCAGTAGTTAAAAATTTTGGTTCCTGTTTATTTTAGCCGAATTGTGAGTAAAATCATCGTTGATTTTATCAACAATTCTGTTAGATTACCGACCTGTTAAAGTAATGAAAGTTCCGGATCTTTATTGTTTAATGTTGATCTTTGAAACTTTGTTACCTGCTATAAGAAAGTTACCTGTTCTTTGCCGCTAGCGCGTGGAACTGTAGAAGGAGCTGGTCTCCTTTTGCTTTTAAGATGTCTTATCCCCGCGGTGGTTTAAAAGAATGGGTAAGCTTTCTTAAAGCTTTGGGTCCGGACAGAAATGTCCAAAATGATGGAAGGAGGTCCGAGGAATGAAGAAGAGTAGGGGGCAATCGCCCGAGTACATGGAGAGGTTTCTTGCGGCAATGCACCAGAAGAAGACGAAGTTGAAGCCAACCGTCAAGGTTGAGGAGCATGGCTGCGTGATTACGCAGGACAGCACGAAGGGAATTTACCCCAAGTGTATCCGCGTCCGCCGCAGCCTTCGCCGGCGCTAGTTCAGGCCGGCAGAAATTCGCGCGTGAACAACCGCACGCTGGCATTGCCGAGCAGTTCAGCCCGCTCCGAATCGGGCGATGCGTCTTTGCTTAGCTTATTGGTACCACAACTGGAGGGTTAGCCGTGAGTAGTAGAGGACAACGCAGGAAAAATCGTGAAGAAAGGCTGGCGGAAAACCAGCAACGCGCAAAGCTCCTGAAAGAGATGGAGCAGCGCGAATCACGGCAACAATCAGGCGACACGCCGGTCGCCCTCGCCGACTCCGAAGAAAGGCGGAGTCAACCTCCTCCGGCGAGCCCCGCCTCCGCCCTCCCCCCTCCGCCGAATCCGGTAATCATGCAGATGCGTTCGAATCTGGTGGCCCGCAAAGGCCTTCGGATGAAGCCCGGTTTCTAGCTTCTTTCAAACGGCAGTTTGGCCCCACATGGCCCTGCCGCTTGACCAAGCCAGACCTGGCCGAAATGCAAGGCGTGATGAGCTGTGCCCCGTGCATGGCTGGATCAGCGAAGAGATAGCTCCGGTTAGTCCCGGCGCTGCAGCACCCAAGCTGAAAGAAACTTAGGGCGGCGAGCAGGTCTCGCCGCCCTACCCTTTTTAATGGCTATATTAAAACTAATTGGTTAATTTTATAAGGATAGGGTTATTTATGCTTCCCTATTTTTTTCGAAATAACCAAGCTTTTGCATGGAATCAACAATCTGATTGCAGTAATCGCGGGTTAAAGCCGGAATCCCGCTTGGTCTGCCCCTGATGATTTCTCCTTCGGCGTGGCCGCAGTTATACGCCTGCGCCACTTTGGCAACATCCCAGTTGTAGCGTATCAAAAGGCCCTTAAGGACTTTTGTTCCGGTGTCGATATTTACTGCCGGATCCATAATGTTGGGATTTTTAAAATAGTTGCTGTTTAACTGCATTAAGCCCTGATCTCTTGATTTTACTTCACCAGTGCCTTTATCTTTGTTTAATCCGACCGCATTGGCCCTTCCTCCGGATTCACGATAAATAATGGCCATGATCAATTCTGCCGGGACACCATATTTTTGGCTGCTAGCCTCAACAAAAGGCATCCATTGGCTACAGGCTCTTTCAATTGTTTCTTTTCCCGGATATTTTTTGTTGTCACGTTTTTCGTAAGCGGCTGTCTGGGTGTAATTTGCCGGTTTGGGTTCAGGAGCAATTTCTTTTTGGACAAATTTACGGCCATTGCTTCTGGTTTCAATGTCGCGGGCAGCCTGCTTGGCTTCTTCACTCTGTAAAATGGCTCCCGAAGTGAAAGGGTTAAGGGCAAACTCAAAATGCATCGGGTCAGGGCGTCCCCATTGGTTTCCCCAAACTGGTGAGGCATTCATCCCAAACTGATTCCAATGGCCTCCCCAACGGAATCCGCACCTTTCCATAATTTCAATGATTTCACGCGGAATATCGGTTTTATCGGATTTAAACTGGTTTATTCCCGGGTTAATATCGATTGCAACTCCCCATGAATGCATACTTTGACCGCTCCCTTCGCGTATTTGCCTCCAGGCAAAGCACTGTAAATCTTTTGCCTTATATTCAAGTCCTGCAGCCTTTATTCTGGCATTGGCTTCTTTAAGGTATGGAATTAGATAACGACAGACTTTGGTTTTACCTCCAAGGAAAGTGATTTCTTCCAGTTGGGATGCGGCAGCGGCCTCACTATTCCCAACATTAACCCGCCAGAAATCGCGCCCGACTTTTTCAAAATGATGATGATCAATTTCGGTCGCAATACCTGTGGCAGCCGCATTTGGCCCGGCCTTTTTTTGTCTTTCTTCATAAGCTTTGTCCTGATCGCGGGCTCTGAGTGCTGTTTCAACATTGCGGTACATAATGTTGTTATTGGCATCATAACGAAGTTCATCTCCGTCTGAAGCACTTTCTTTCATCGCTCCGCCCCTGTAAATTGCGATATGTTCCCTGAATGTCTGTAAATTGCCAGCCGTGGGGATGGTATTGGTTTCGAGTATTTCAACCTGATCTCCTGAGTGTACCGCTTCATAATAATAAACGCCCTTGCGCAGCAAATCTTCATCATAATAGCCAATACGCTTGGTCTGTGGATTTTGAGCTCTGACCGCTACGATAGAAGAACCATCGGGACGTGCAATCCTGATTTTAAGGACATTGGGTGGCAGCATATCCCCTACACCAACGCGCCATTCAGCAAGATGGTTGTTTTTAAAATTTACCTTAAAGACGTATTTGGAACCAGGGAGCTGCTCCAAAAATTTTCTTGAAAGCAGGGCATGGCGCAAATATGGATTAGTTTCATTTTCTTTTTCGGTAACACCTGCCGATCTTATTTTTTCAACATCATTTTCCTTATCCCATTTTTCCAGCCGCATTTCGAAATTGGTAAATGTTTCCGGTGCAATTTTTTCCCTGGATTGATTTTTAAAATAAAGAAGCAGGTCTTTTTCATGATTGGCAAAATCGGAATGATTTTCTTTTGATGGGACTTTTCCAATAGCCCTTTCTCCTTCGGTTATTTCCTGATTTTTGGGGGTTAATTCTGGAGGCATTGAGTAGAGGTTCTATAAATCTTTATATTTTAGCATAAAAAGGGGTAAGAACCTATTAAAAGGCGATTACAAAGCCATTACCTCATTGACACATTTATCTTTCTTGTTATAATCGGGGTAAGTTTTAATTTTATCATGGCCAGCGACGCAGATTTGGATGGAATTTCCAAACAAATCCATAAAATTGAGGTTTCCAGCAATTATGAAAAAATTGACCTACCTGATGGCAAAAAAGGTCTAATTCCAAAAGATTCAGATAGCCGGCAGCCATTATATTTTATTGAAGACCTGGACGGTCAGGACGATGAACTGCTTAATGAAGTCCATGCTTTTTTCAGCACTTTCTTTAAGCCTGAAGATATGGATTCGGTAGAAAATATTCGAGATTTTCTGAACCGTGAAAATTATCCAGGCTGGCCAAGTAAAATTTTTATAAATGCAGCCAAAGACCATGAAGGAAAAATTGTTGGAGCACTTATGGCGCATTATGCTTCTAACCTTGATGAAAGCGGGCAAAGACTTGGATCGGGGTCGGTTCTGATTGGCTATGTTCTTTCCAGACGGATGGGGTTGGCGGGGCAATTACATGCCAGTATCTTCCGTCAGGCAGATACGTATGCCGCAAAAATGAATGAAAGCGTAAAAATTATTGCCGGAGAAACGTTGCCGGCAGCGGAAAAATTCTTCAATAATGTTGGGATTAACAGAGTTTATTATCAAAAAAATGGAGCTTTTATCCAGGTTCCATATACGCATCCGCCTCTGGAATGGAGTCAGGAATGCGGTGAAGCACTATCCGGAACTTCTCCGGAACATTTTATGATGGGACTGGTAAAGGGGCATGAAGAGATCGGCCGTGAGGAGTTGCTGCAGGCCGCACTTTCAACTTTCAGGATATTTAATATGCCTCCCCTGCAGTATTTTAAAAATGAAGCCGCCTATCAAAAAATGATGAAAACGGTGATGTTATATTTCCAGAAACTGAAAAACAATCTTGCAGAGATTCCTGTTTTACACCTTATTTCTCAAAAAAAACGAAGTGAGATGAAAGAGAATGGTGTTATTTTCCGGGAATTTGATGAAGCGGACAAATGGTATAATTTCACTGAGAAGCCGGCAATTAAGGTGGCGGGATAAATGGTGGAAAAAATCAGGCAACCGTGCGATACTGCTGTTGCTGTTTTTTGATTTATCCATGCCTAAAAAAGAAAAACTTGAAATTAAGGGATTGTACGTTGCCGCCGACAACAGGGAGATTGTTAAAGGTTTTGATCTGACCATCAAGACGGGAGAGATGCATATCATAATGGGGCCCAATGGTTCAGGGAAAAGCACGCTTTTGAATGCCATTATGGGACACCCTGGTCTTAAGGTCACTAAGGGCAAAGTGCTTTTAAATGGGGAGGATGTTTTAAAGCTGGGTGTAGATAAACGGGCTCAAAAAGGACTATTTTTAGCTTTCCAGTATCCAAGGGAAATTCCGGGAGTGCTTTTTGGCAATTTTGTCAGACTTGCAAAAAACAACCTGATTAAAGCGAATAAGGAAAAAGAGAGGCCCTATGGCCCGCTGGAGTTTTATGAAGTGATGCAGCAGAATCTTGAAGAGATGAAAATGGACAGGGCTTTTATTGGAAGAAGCCTTAATGAGGGGTTTTCCGGCGGGGAAAAAAAGCGTGCTGAAATTCTGCAAATGGGAATACTGAAACCAAAGTTTGCAATGCTTGATGAAATCGACTCCGGGCTGGATGTGGACGCTCTTAAGGTAGCAGCCGGTGGTATAAAAAAATTCTTTGATGAAGGGAAATCAGCATTGCTGATTATTACCCATTATGAGCGGATTCTAAAATTTCTGAAGCCTGATTATGTACATATTATGGCAGATGGCAGACTGGTAAAATCTGGCGGCAGCGAGCTATATAAACAGGTTGAAAAGCATGGATATGAAAAATTCATTAAGGGTCTCTAGCAATTCTGAAATGGTTAAAAAACAGACATTTAGTGACGGGTACAAATATGGCTTTCATATTGATGAGGATCCTGTGGTAAAAACGGGGAAAGGCCTTTGCCGTAAAGTTGTTGAAGAAATTTCACGTCTAAAAAAGGAACCAAAATGGATGCTGGATTTCAGGCTGAAAGCTTACGAAATTTACAAAGAAAAGCCGTTGCCATCATGGGGCGGCGATTTGGGGAAGATCGATTTTGATGATATTTATTATTACCTGAAACCAGTGTCGGGTGTTGAGCGCGACTGGAAAAAAGTTCCCAAAAAAATTAAAGAAACTTTTGATAAATTGGGAGTTCCGCAGGCGGAAAGGAAGTTTTTGGCAGGCTCCGGAGCGATGTTTGAAAGTGAAGTTGTGTATCACCATCTGAAGGAAGATCTGGCACGGCAGGGTGTTATTTTTGAAAGCATTGAGGACGGATTACTCCATTATCCGGAACTTTTCAGAAAGCATTTTGCCACAGTGGTGCCAGCGCGTGATAACAAATTTGCCGCACTGAACAGCGCAGTTTGGTCAGGTGGATCTTTTATTTACGTTCCACCTGGCGTAAAAATTGAAATGCCGCTGCAAGCTTATTTCCGCATCAACGCGATTAAAATGGGGCAGTTTGAACGGACTCTGATTATCGCTGACAAGGGGTCATCACTGCATT
This sequence comes from Candidatus Altimarinota bacterium, assembly GCA_017994125.1. Taxonomy (GTDB): domain Bacteria; phylum Patescibacteriota; class Gracilibacteria; order UBA1369; family UBA1369; genus JAGOLJ01. The sequence continues at coordinate 12,270 of JAGOLJ010000002.1, read as the reverse complement.
ATGTTGAAGGATGTACCGCCCCGACCTATTCATCGGATTCCCTCCACGCGGCGGTGGTTGAAATTATTGTGATGGAGGGCGCCCGGGTGCAGTATACAACAATCCAGAACTGGTCTAATAACGTCTATAATCTTGTTACCAAAAGGGCGAAAGTGATGGCCGACGGCGAGATGTTCTGGCTGGACTGCAATCTTGGCTCAAAACTGACGATGAAATACCCTGCCGTTTACCTAACCGGCCCGGGCGCCCGGGCAGAGGTTCTTTCGGTGGCGTTTGCAGGCAATGGACAACATCAGGATACTGGTTCAAAAATTTTCCATTTTGCGCCCAATACTTCTTCTAAAATTGACTCGCGATCGATTAGTAAAGGCAGTGGAAGAACTTCATACCGTGGTCTAATAAAAGTTCTGAACGGCTGTAAGGGAGTTAAAAGCAAAGTTTCATGCAATGCCCTGATGCTTAATCCTGAATCGAGGTCTGATACCTATCCCACAATGGATATCAATGAGGAAGATGTCACCATGGAACATGAGGCTACTGTAAGCAAAATTGGCGAAGAGCAATTGTTTTACCTTATGTCCAGGGGCTTAAGTGAACAGGAGGCTTCAGCGCTGATTGTTAACGGATTTATTGAACCAATTGTGCGCGGCCTGCCAATGGAATACGCCATTGAAATGAACAGGCTGATTGAAATGGAAATGGAAGGCGCAGTAGGGTGACTGTGATGGTGAAAAACATCGTATTAAATAAATCGTAAATGAAAAAGGAAGAGCAAAAAACAGAGGTTTACCAGAAGCTTGAGGACAGGCATTCTAAAATTACCAAGAGCGGGGATTTCAGGTATTTTTACCTGCTTAATTCCGGCTGGGCAGGAAGCAGAAAACTGGAGTTCACTTTGAACGGAGAAGATGCAAAACTCAATATTTTTATAATTCTGATTGGATCCAAAAGAGACAAGTTTGATTTTGGCGTAACGATAAGGCATTTAAAAAGATCGTGTAAATCCCGCCTAACAATTAAAACAGTTCTTTTTGAAGAAGCTTCAGCTACTTTCAAGGGGGATCTGATCATAGAAAAAAAAGCGCAGCTTAGTGATTCTTATCTGGCGCATAAAACTTATCTATTGTCTGATAAAGCCAAAAGCATCACCACTCCGGCACTTGAAATTAAAGCTGATGATGTAAAAGCGGGCCATGCCGCGACCACCGGCAAACCTGATCAAGAGGAGCTCTTTTACCTGATGAGTAGGGGCATTAACCATCCGGATGCAATAAAAATTCTGATCGAAAGTTTTTTAAAAGTTCCTCTTGCTGAGGCTGGCAATGATCAGGAAGTAATTTCCCAAATTGATAAATTCATTGCCAATTCGCTCTAACTACCATTATATTTAGACAAATACATAACAATATTTTTATGCCAACAAAAAAGGTAACAAAAAAGCCTGTTAAAAAGTCAAAATGCGATTGTGGCTCAAAAGGCTGTCCTGATTGCAATCCAAAGAGTAAAACAAAGAAAAAAGGTGGCTGCTGTGGCTGCTGCCGATAAAGAAAAGTCCCGCCCTTAGGATTGGGCCATTGTATATCCATGTTTCGTTGTAACCTATGCCTAAAAAAGCAGATTATTTAGTAGAGTTCCCCTTTTTAAAGACCCGGATGAGTGGCAGCAGGATTTGTTATCTTGATAATGCTGCAACATCACAGAAACCGGCCAAAGTAATTAAAGCGCTGAATGATTACTACACATCCCTGAATGCAAATATCCACAGGGGTATTTATGAAGTGGCTGAAAAAGCAACTACTGCCTATGAGGCAACCCGAAAAACTGTTTCTTCTTTTATCAATGCTGCCAGTCCCGAAGAGATTGTTTTTACCCGCAATACGACTGAATCAATCAATCTGGTAGCCTATACCTGGGGTGAAAAAAACATCAAAAAAGGTGATGAAATAATTGTTTCCCTGATGGAGCATCACTCAAACCTGATCCCCTGGCAGGAACTTTGCAGGCGTAAGAAGGCAATATTAAAAGTAATACCTCTGGCAAAAGATTTAAATCTTGATCTTGATGCGTTTCAAAAATTGCTGACCAGAAAAACAAAACTGGTCGCGGTAACACAAATGGCCAATGTTACTGGAACAATTACGCCGATCAACAGGATTATCCGTATGGCTCACCAGAAAGGCGCGTTGGTAATGATTGACGGGGCTCAGGGTGTTCCGCATCTTGGTATTGATGTAAAGAAAAGTGGATGTGATTTCCTGGCTTTTTCATCACATAAAATGTGTGGACCAACCGGAGTGGGCGTACTTTATGCAAAAAGAAAAATCCTTGAAAAAATGGATCCGTTCCTCTTTGGTGGAGAAATGATTAAGGAAGTTACATTAAAAAAAGCGACATGGAATGACCTCCCCTGGAAATTTGAAGCCGGCACTCCCAATATTGCCGACGTAATAGCTTTTAATGAAGCTCTTAAGTATCTGCAGAAAGTTGGCTTTAAAAATATTTATGAACACGATTTAAAACTGGTTAAATACGCCTTTGAAAAGCTGAAAGATGTTCCAGGCCTAAAAGTTTATCTGCCCAAAAAGTGGGGGGATGCGAGCGGCATTTTCTCTTTCACAATCAAGGGAGTTCATCCTCATGATATCGGTTCAATTTTCAATTCATGCGGAGTAGCAATAAGAGTCGGTTTTCTTTGCGCCGAACCGTATGTAAAAAAGCTGGGGGCGGAAAACGGTGTGGCAAGGATGAGTTTTTATTTCTATAACACGCAGGAAGACGTAGACCGTGCTGTTATAGCGCTTAAAAAGGTGATCAAGATTTTTAAAATTAAAGACTGAACAGATGGAACTTTACGCAGAAAACATTTTGGATCATTACCGTAATCCCCGAAATTTTGGCTTGTTGAAGGGAGCCAACCTTAAAGCCCGTGATGTTAATATTACCTGTGGCGATAAGATTACCATGCAGTTAAAAACTGATGCCAAAGGTAAAATATCGGATATCAAATTTTCCGGTTCTGGGTGCGCTATAAGTCAGGCAAGCGCTTCGATGCTTACAGAAATGGTAAAGGGATTAACTGTCGAAAAGGCCCGCAAGGTTTCTAATGATGATATCTACAAAATGCTGGCTGTGCCTATTTCCCAGGGAAGGGTAAAATGCGCACTGCTTAGTCTGGTTACTTTAAAAAAGGCTCTCGAAAAGCATAAGAAAGCCGCTAAATAAATCTGTCTACGATGCCGATAGATGAAAAAAATCCTTATTACAAAGCTCTTAATGAAGCGCTCGATCCAGAGCTGGGTATTGGGCTGGCCGATCTTGGATTGATTTATTCAATTGAGGACAATGGCGGCGTTTTAAAAGTAAAAATGACTTTCACCTATGTGGGCTGTCCGCTGGGGCCGCAGATGACTGAGGATGTTGAAAATGTCCTAAAAAAACAGCCTGGAGTTAAGGATGTTCAAATTGAGGTGGTCTGGGATCCGCCCTGGAGCCTGGAAATGATTAAACCCGAAATCAGGCAAATGCTATGGGGAAACAGGCCTCTTCCAGGACAAACTAGTTAAAGGTAACAAAGTCGCTGACGTCTTTAGTTGCAGGTTTTTCTGCTGCGTTTCTGGTTGACCTGGGAGGCTGCATGGCCACAGTGCCTGCACTTTTTCCTTTTGCCGATTTCTGGGCACGCCTGGTTACCAGATGATTGCGGATGTCGGTAAAGGTAGCCTCTTTGGCATCAATAATTTTATTGATAGGAATGAGAAGCGGGACAACAACAATCAATTCCGGCTGGAGAATGACAGCCAGTGCTGTTCCCCATTTAAGCAGTTTTTTATCCAAATTACCAAGATGCTGATGATATTCTTTTTCCATTTCAGGATCATCATGATAAGGGGATAAAAAGCCGCATTTATAAAGTAGTTTTAAGGAAGTTAAAAGCGGGTCAGGGATGGCATAATCAGGTTTATTGATGATAAGCCATTTGATGAATCTGATACGGTGCCTGTTCTCTTCTGACAGACCTTTTCCTTCCCATATATCGCGCAGTTTAGCCATTGCGGATGTATCATCCAGAAACTCGGCAGCTTCCTTTAAAAAACTTCTGGCGTCCTTATCGCTGCTGACTTCGGCGTACATATCGGCAATCTTATTTGCGTCATTCAGGTCTTTGGCAGAGATTCCTTTCATTGGAGTAGCACCAGCATTACTTTGTACCTGCTGCAGCTTGTCATCAAAAAATGTTACCCAATTAACGGGCTGATCCTTGCCGGAAAGAAGATTTTGGACTTTGCCAGAAACTTCTTTTCTGATGATGCCAGAATCTCTTTGGGGTATATGTTTCAGCCTCTCTGGCCCGTTTTTACCCGCACCTTCAGGAATTTCAACATATTCTTGCATAATTAAATTGTTTAAGATTTATTTGCGGCCTTTTTTAGCCCTTTCCTCCTGTAAAACGTCATAAGACTTAAGTAACATGTCATTGGGAATGCCTAACATGGTGAAGAAAGGTTCAATAATTGGTTCGATCTCTTTAAGTTCCGGCCATTTTAGAGCAGCAACTTTGACGCCATATTTAACGGTTGGTTTTAACCACTTCCCGGCTTCACGGAGCTCTTCTTTGGTGTGGGCGCCTTTATAGGTAAACAGTCCGGATTTAACAAAAAATTGCATGATGTAAGCAATGGGAGGAGTATAAAGCCAGATGGCCTGGGTGGATTTGGACATGCTGTCCCAGCTTTTCCTAAGGCCGGCCACAGCTTTATAAAGGTGTTTATTTGCTGAATCATCCAGTGAAAGTATCGCAAAATTAAGTCCCTCCTGAAGCATTCCGTTCTGGAGAAATTTTTTGATTTTTTCTATGATCCCGATGGTTTCCTGTACTTCCCTACCGGTATTGGCAGCCGTAACTTTTTTATGGCCTTCCTTATGTCCTGATTCAGGCATCGCATACTGCAGCTGTAAATTAAAAGATTGCCGCAAATCGCTGATCATAACGTCATTCATTTTTTTTCCAGACTCTTTTCTTTCAACTCCTGGCTTACTGTGCTCAACACCTCCCGATAGACCATGAACATGACTCACGCCTATTCCTGCAGGTTTCATATTTTTGCTGGTTATTGATAAATATAATCTTTAGATTATATCATATTTTTTCTTTAACTGACAGCACTTATCTGTGTTAAAATGTAGTTATGGAAAATGATGAAAAATTGAAACTTTTTAAAGAGGCGATGACCTCCCAGTATGCCGGGATCGTATTTGATATTGATGGAACTTTGACAGTGTTTGGAGAAGAGATAATTCCCGCATTTGCGGCCGAGACGCTGGCCAGGATATCTACAGAAGTTCCCGTAGCTATGTGTACGGCGCGGACACTCAGACACGCGCTGGAAGCAATAACGCCTGTGTTTGCCCGTTCTTCCAATCCCGATTACTGCAAGAGAAACTGGTATTTTTTTTGTGAAAACGGTGGCATAGGTTATGCTTTTAATAATGATAAAAATGATTACGAAGAAATTTATAGAGTTTTATATCCTTATACCGAAGAGCAAAGACAGGGCATGTTTTCCAGGTTAAAAGATTCCGTTAAAGAACTATGTGGGGAAAGCAAGACAAATGAAATAAGCATGGTGTTTAAGCCTGCAAACAAATATACAGCTCCACTGGAAGAGGTTCAGAAAACATGCCATCAAATGGCTGAAATACTAAAAGGTAAACTGCAGATGATTGATGCCAAAAACGCTTTGCGTATTGGTGATTCGGGGACAGGAGTAGACATCTATCCCTATAACGGCGATAAATTAACCGGGGTAAAAGCTTTTGCCAAAATTCTGCAGGAAAAACGCGGTATTAACCTTGGTGAAAAGCTCACTGAACTTGTACTAATTGGAGATTCCGTACAAAACAACGGTAATGATACTGTTTTCCTTAGTGGCGAAATTGGTACACCTTTCTGCGTTGGAGAAATCAGTCCCAATGCCAGTTATCCTTTACCGGTGTTTGATCTTTCGGATAACAGTATTCTTAAGGGTCCTGAAGGGACCATTTACCTGGTTAATAATCTTAAATTCAGAATATGAGCAAATTGCCAATATCCCAGCGGGTCGGGATCTTCATAGATACGCAGAATCTTTATCATTCTGCGCATTCCCTTTTTAACGCCAACGTTAACTATAAAAACCTGATTGAAACGGGAGTAGCGGGCAGGAGGCTGATCCGCGCATTCGCTTACGTAATAAAATCCGAATCGGGCGATGAATCAAAGTTTTTTGAAGCGCTGTCCGATCTTGGGATTGAAGTTAAAGTAAAAGACCTGCAGATATTTTACAGCGGTGAAAAAAAAGCTGACTGGGATGTGGGGATTGCCATGGATATTGTGAGGATGAGCGACAAACTTGATGCGGCTGTTTTGGTAAGTGGAGATGGCGATTTTACTGAAGTCCTTAAGTATGTCCGGTCGCGCGGTTTGCGTGCTGAAGTGATGGCTTTTAGAAAAACCACTTCGGCTAAACTGCTGGAGGAAGCTGATTCATATGTTGATCTTGGAGCTGACCCTACGAAATACCTGATCCCAAGGAGTAAAAACATATTTGTTCCGGTACGTAAAAAGCTTTTTAGAAAAGCACAGCAAAAATAGTTTTCAACCTTAAAGAATTTTTATATACTGACTCATCACATTGATGGTCATATGTATTTCTTAAACTTTTTAACATGATACAGGTAGGAAAAACCGCACCCAAGTTCGCTCTTGAGGCATTGGTTAAAGACAAGTTCAAAAAAGTTTCACTGGCTGATTATAAGGGGCGCTGGACCGTGCTCTTCTTCTATCCGCTGGATTTTACTTTTGTTTGCCCAACGGAAATTCTTGAATTCAGTAAAAGATTTGCCGAGTTCGAGAAACTAAATGCGCGCGTTGTTGGCTGCAGTGTGGACAGCGTTTATTCACATCTGGCATGGAGTAAAGACCTGGGTGAACTAAGCTTCCCGCTTATGAGTGACATTACCCGTGAAGTAAGCCGTGAATATGGAGTCCTGATTGAGGATAAAGGGGTTGCCCTGCGCGGACTTTTTATAATTGATCCGGATGGAATTCTGCGTTACAGCGTTGTTCACGATCTGAATGTGGGCAGGAGCGTAGATGAAACACTGCGCGTATTGCAGGCCCTGCAAAGCGGTGAATTGTGCCAGGTTGGCTGGAAGCCGGGGCAAAAGACTTTGGGTAAATCCTAAAATTTGCGGCGCGGGTTGGACAGTGCTAAATTTAATGCACTTAAATTTTTGGCGTATGAATACTCCTGAAGTGTTTGATTTTATAACGATTGGTGCAGGCTGTGCGGGAGCCAGTGCGGCAATGTACGCGACACGGCTTAATATGAAAACAGCCATGATCGGAGAGATGCCCGGAGGGTTGATCACAACAACACAGGATGTTGAAAACTGGCCTGGCATCAAAAAAATATCAGGGCCAGACCTTGGTCTTGCCGTGTTTGAACATGCCACTTCTTTCGGCGCAAAGTTCTTTAATGAAAAAGTAACGGATATTGAAAAAGCAGAAAAGGATGATACCGGCTTTCATGGTTACATCGTTAAAACCGCTTCAAACAGCTATAAAACAAGAACCCTGCTTTTTGCCACTGGAACAAAACATCTGGAACTGGGCGTAAAAGGAGAGAAAGAGTTTGCTTCCAAAGGGGTTTCCTACTGTGCCCTCTGTGATGCCGGATTTTTTAGAAACAAAACTGTAGCGGTGGTTGGAGGTGGTGATGCGGCAGTGGTCGAAGCTATGATCTTGGCTGAAAAAGCAGCAAAGGTTTATTTGATTGTAAGGAGGGATGTATTAAGGGCCGAGCCTGTTAATGCTGAACGTGTTAACAATAATCCCAAAGTGGAAATAAAATTCAACAGTCAGATCGCAGAAATTATAGGCACCGGCAAAGTGGAAAAGATCAGACTTGTATCCGGAGAAGAAATTGTACTGGATGGCGTGTTTATTTCAATCGGACATTCCCCTGTTTCAGAACTGGCAGGGCAGACCGGAGTAGAGCTGAATAACCACAGGGAGATCAAAATAAACCGGAAAGTCGAAACCAATCTACCGGGCATTTATGCAGCTGGAGACGTAACCGATTCCGGCTTTAAACAAGCCATAATAGCTTCTGCCGAAGGTGTTACGGCAGCGTTTAATGCCTATGAATTCATCAAGAAGATGAAGTGATTTTGTAATACTTTTGGCGGGGTGCTGTTTTTTTTGTCTTAATAAATAATTATCGTATAAATTTTCAATAACTTTTATTTCTTAATTTATCGTTATGAAAAAGTATCTCGTTGGGGCAGTAATCTTAAGTGGACTTGTTTTTGCTTTCCAGCCGGTGTTGGCAGCAGACACACAAGTTACACAAGATCAAACCCAGCAAACACAGGAGACGCAGGTGACCACACAGGAAGCCGAACCTTTACTTATTGCTACACAGCAAACACAGCAGATCAAAACGTTTTATGACGTCACCATGGATAATCCCCACTACTACGCAATTACTTACTTGCGCGATAAAGGAGTGATCAGCGGTTATCCGGATGGATCTTTTAAGCCCGACCAGGTTGTGAACAGGGCCGAAGCACTTAAAATCATCCTTGGAGGCTATGGTATAGCCCCACAGCCGGCTTTAGATAGCGGAGCAAATGCTGATTACAAAGATATCACCGATTGGAAAGCCTGGTATTACCCCTATGTTAACAGGGCATCCAATGAAAGTATTGTCAGCGGCTACCCAGACTCGACTTTCAAGCCTGAAAACACGGTTAACCTGGTGGAAGCGCTGAAAATGGTCATCAATGCAGAAGAAGTGGCACGCCTTTTAAAGGAGGAAGCTGCATCCGGACAAAGCTTAACTGGTGCCCGGGGCGAACTTCATCCCCTGGTTCTTGACCAGGTTTCGGTTGATGCAAACCCATACGCCGACGCTTTTAAAGACCAGTGGTACGCGAAATACGTTGAATACGCCAAAATCAGAGGACTGATTGACGCCGATGCCTCCAACAAGGTTTATCCCGCTCAGGGCCTTACCAGGGGAAAACTGGCCGAGGCCATTTTCAGGGTGATGTACATTGCGGAAAAAAATATGGAAAAGTATCCAGTTAAAGGAGCCGTCCTTTTCCACAAGGATTTTAGTTACGAGAGCAATGGTGGAGCTATTTCATCCCTGACAACCACAGATAGTTTTAAGCTTGATGATGCTACTTCAAAGCAACTGGCAGATAACAAGGAAACCATTGAAAGTTTTTATGTCCCCTGGGATGACGCAGGTCTTTATTATTTTTCCACATCGGATTACCTAGGCCAGACATGGGCTCCCGATATGAAAAGTACTAATAGAATTTATTCTTATGAGCGCGAATTTGGTGTACTAAAATTAATTTACACGGAAAAGGAAAACCGCCTGCTCCGGACTGTGGGAGTGGAAGGATCCAAACTAGTGCTGATGACTGATGGTATAGATAATTCTCCCGGTCCATGTTTTTCAATCTGGGATGCAGAATTTGTGTCCCTTGATCTGAATGATGCAGCTGCAGGACTTAAAGCTTATACAATGCCAGATTATATGGTGCTTGCAGGAAAAACCGAATCGGCAATCTGTGCCAAGCAAATGTAACTATTGCTGAATGAAGATAAAAAGCCCCGCGGAAAGTGGGGCTTTTTTAGTTTTTTATCTTTTATTCTTTAGTTCCGGTACCCAAATTTATGGCTGATTTACTGCAGTTATTTACTGTTTTATATCAGAAACTCATTGCGCTAAAAAATCCATCAGCAAGCGTACACCATACCCAGTGGCCCCGGGATGGTCATATTTTTTTGGTTCTTTTACAAAAGCGGTACCGGCAATATCCAGATGGGCCCATTTGGTCTTGCCGACAAAGGCTTCTATAAACGCAGCTCCCTTGGCAGAGCCGGCAAGGCCTGAAGGCTCCCAGTTAACATAATCAGCCAGTTTGCCTTTGATTTTTTCCCTTGTATCAGGGTGGATTGGCATGGGCCAGACGAGTTCATCAGTGCGGTTGCCAGAATGGCGCAATTTTTTAGTAAGGTCCTGATCGTTACTGAAAAGCCCTGCATGACGGTCGCCAAGGGCTACCATGATGGCGCCAGTGAGGGTAGCAAGATCGATCAGACAATCCGGTTTGAATTTATCGACAGCATAACTGACAGCATCGGCCAGGATTAAGCGTCCTTCGGCATCGGTGTTGGCGACCTCGATGGTTTTACCGTTGTAGGCGGTGATGATATCATTGACCTTTTGGGCAGTAGGACCAATCAGGTTTTCGGTAAGGGCAAGGATGCCGACTACATGGTGACGGATGTTGAATTTTTTAAGGAGGGCGAAAACACCAAGGATGGTGGCGGCGCCGGCCATGTCCTGTTTCATGTCACTCATAGCCTGCGATGGTTTAAGATTGTAACCGCCGCTATCAAAAGTGATGCCCTTACCTGCCAGCACGATGGGACGTTTGGAAAGGGGCCTGCTGGCTTTATATTCCAGAATCAACATCCGGGGTTCGTATTCGCCGGCGCCGCCGACTCCAAGCATGGCACCCATGCCAAGCCGGGCCAGGTCTTTTTCTTCCAGAATGGTTACTTTGGCGTTACAGACTTTGGCAATTTTGATGGATTCTTCTACCAATGAATCTCCGTTAACGTAATTATGGGGACCATTAACCAGATCACGTACCAGATTGACCGAACTTGAAAGTTCTAATCCCTTAAAAAGGCTTTCGCTAAGCTGTTTAAACTTTTTACGGTCGCTTTCGGTGATAATAAAATTCACTTTCTTTAGTTCTTTTTTCTCATTGGCTTGTTTGTTTTTACCGGTCTGGTATTTGGCAGGATTGTAATTGGCCAATCCGATTCCTTCGGCCAGCTCCTGGGCGTAATGGTTAAGCGGATCATTAAGATAAACTGACAATTCATTTACTTTCAGAGATTTAGCATGCCGCGTTGCGACAGCAATGCTTTCACGAACGGTTTTTCCTGATAACCTCGAGGATTTACCAAAACCCGCCAAGATAACTTTTGAGGGAAAGTCTTCGAAATCGGGGAAGACCGTGAGCGACTGGCCAGGTTTTGCTTCGAAATCTTTTTCCTGGGCGCGGAGTTCCAGTAAATCATGCAATGCTTCGGGGGCTGACTGTGAGAAAGGAATATCTTCAAATAAAGGCAAAAGCAGTATCTTCTGACTATCCAGTTTATCCGGTTTTAACAGGGATATTTCCATTTTGTTTTAGATTAAGGATTAATTTGATGTCGCAGCATGAATTCCTCAGCTTTTCTTAAAAGCTGTTTGGAGTTTTCAAAAGTTATTTTCTGCAGGGCCTCTTCATAAGGGAGCCAGTAATAATTCTTGTGTTCAAAGGAGATATTAACGTTTTTCTGTTTAGTTAAAGCCAGGTAAAAGAAAACATCTTTCGACATCAGCTTGCCCTGGTGCTTGTAAAAATAATGGATTTTTTCTTTATAACCTTCCATAAGTTTGACCTTGCTGATGCCGGTTTCCTCTTCCAGTTCGCGGAGCGCCGCTTCGATTTTGGTTTCGCCTTTTTCAATATGGCCCTTGGGAAAATCGATGTGCCCCCCTGGATAATGCAGTAAAAGATAAAGTCTTTGGCCTTTTTTATCTTCCCTTAAGATTACAAACCCCGCTGATTGTTCATAGATCCCCTTTTCATTGGTTAGATTATCCATCAGATGATAAAAATAAATGCAATTCTTTCGCGGGTATTTTAGCGCAATAAATATTTTTTTGAAACGCTGAATGCCTCTGTTTATTGTTCGATTGATTTTTTCCCTGCCAATAAGTAAAATAGGCCCGCAATCATGCAAGGAAAACATTGTCTGCGCGAGTGGCGAAATGGCAGACGCGCTGCGTTCAGGGCGCAGTGATCGCAAGATCATGGAGGTTCAAGTCCTCTCTCGCGCACCAGATTCCCCTTTACGGGGGGTTTTTGTGTATTGACAGCTAAATGAAACTATTCATATCTAAGGGCCTCCACTGGAGAAAGCATTGAAGCCTTTCTGGCTGGATAAAGGCCAAAAAGAAGGCCGAAAATAATGGCCGCACCAAGCCCGGTAAGGATTGAATCCAGGCTAATGCCCATATGAAAATTATAGCCTAATAAATTTGACCCGATTCCAAGCAGGGTCACAATTATTGCTCCAAAGACAACGCCAATCGTGCCGCCAATCACTGTGATCAGGATAGCTTCGACCAGGAACTGTGTCCTAAG
>JAGOLJ010000055.1 GCA_017994125.1 Candidatus Altimarinota bacterium | reverse complement strand
TTGGAGCGATAACATTAGTTCTTTGGGTAACCAACTGGAGGGCGTCACGGTCACCAGTGAGGATAAGAGTTATCACTTCATGATGCTGTGTTTCGGTATGATGGGAAAGCGTTCCCAAAATATCGTCAGCTTCGTAGCCATCCTTTTCAAGCATGGCGATATGCAGTGTTTGAAGCACTTCCTTAAGGCGGGGGAGTTGAGGATAAAGGTCTTCGGGAGGCGCAGCACGGGTCGCCTTGTATTCAGTATACTCCTGATGACGGAAAGTTGGGGCAGCCCGATCCCAGGCTATGCCAACGTAATCCGGCTTCTCTTTTTTAAGTACATCCAGGAACATCTTAAGAAAGCCATAAATGGCGTTGGTTACTTCCCCTTTGGCAGTTTTGAAGGGAGGAAGCGAATGATAGGCACGATGGAGAATGGCGTTGCCATCAATAAGAAGTAGTTTTTTCATTAGCAAAAACAATATTTCGGCCTCGATTTTAAAGGAAAAAACTGATATAATAAATAGATTAAAAATTACCAGTTCCTGCAAAGGAATTCCCGCATGAAAAAAACTGATGATTTCCAAAAAATAAAAGGGCTTAAAAAAGAGGAAAAGGAAGTGCTTTTTGAAAAGTGCTGGCCGGGAGAAAAAGCCGGCACTCCTTTGCTTTTAATTTATGATCCGACTGATCACAAAATGAAGGAGCTTCTTTTAAAGCTGATGGAGGGCTTGCTGGTGCTGCCGATCAAGGTGATTGTTGTTTCCAGTTCAGAGGCTCCAGACCTGATCAAACATCCTTCAGGGAAAATTTCATGGGTCAGCCGTGAGGACGGGCGCAATGATCCGCTTATTGATAAGTACCTTGCCGCATCCGATATGGCGCTGCTTTTTGAAGAACATCATAATGATGTTGAGAAAGTTTTGAAAAAAGGAGTGGTGGTTATCGGCCACGAAAAATCCCCGCTGCTTGAAAATTACCATCCAAATGAAGAAACCGGGAACAGTTTTACCTTTAAAGCCAATAACCAGTGGGATATTTTTATGGCTTTGGTACGGGCACTGGAGACATACAAGTTTCCGTATGACTGGGACCACATGATCAGAGGAATGATCTGAGCATTAAAACCTTGCGTACAAAAAAAGCGCCCTGCTATTTTGCCCGGGCGCTTTTTAAATTGTTTGAGATTAATCGAGTGAGCTTCCACCGCCGCCGCTGCTGCTACCAATGCCCTGAATGGTATCGTAGATGGCCTTTGGCTCGATATATTTTACGATATCCAAACCGATGGCCTTACCTACGGCCTGGACGATAACTACAGCCAGAATGGTTATGATTAAGCCGATGATGGCATAACGGATGGTGCTAACAGCTTTTTTGATTTTATCTTCGGCTCCGCCAGACAGAATGAAAGATATACCACCAATGAAGATAAAAATGACGCAGAGGAATCCTGCGACAAGTATGGCATAAGCTAAACCTTTGTTGATGATCTCGATGATCTGATAGTTCTGCGCTGCTTCAATAATGGTTGTTGAGGATCCTGTCATGCTTTTGGCCTGGTTAAGGAGTAGAATATGCCGTTTCGCGGCTCAAGTTTTGACTAGTCGATGCTGACTTCGCCGCCATCAGGTTCAACAATTTTGAGGTTAACGCGGGCGTTGTTTTTTGAACCGATGACACGAAGAAGTACGCGAAGTGATTTTGCCGTTTGTCCGGCTTTTCCAATAATTTTGCCCATATCGTCCTTGTTCACTTTCAAGGTTATAAGAACGCCCATCTCATCGACGGTGCGGGTCACGATGACATCATCCGGAAACTGGACGATCTGTTTGACCACATATTCCACAAAGTCGCGGTCAGACCCCTGGGTGAAATCTTTGTCGGACATAACGGATTAATTAAAAAGTAGTTTTAAAAAAACTGGTGACTATAGGTTTTAGGCTGCAGGTGTTGCAGATTTTTCTTCGCCCTTCTTGCCGCGCTTTTTATTGCGGGGTTCGATGTACTTATCCATGTTGGCAAAGCCGTTTTTCTTTAAAAGTACGGCTATGCTGTCGGATGGCTGGGCGCCTTTGGAAAGCCAGTATTCTACTCTGGCCTTATCGATGACCAGTTTTTTGTCTTTGCTGGCCGGAGTGAAGTGACCCAACAGTTCCAGATTCTTGCGTTTGACGGCATTGCTGTGCTCTGCAATTACAATACGAAAGCTTTCCTGAGCTGTTTTTCCGGTGCGTGAAAGTCGAATTCTTAACAAGTTAGTGGGGTTTAAAGTATATAAATATTATTAAATTTGTGGCTTTTAAAGCGACTCAAGTTTAGCGCATAGGTTAACGAAGTCAAGGATTTTTGGGCTTTGGGGTAATAGCCACATTATCTGATGAGGATGCGGATTTCCCTGATGATTTGGGCGCCATACTTTTTATTAATCTCTTCCAGAAGCTGATGTTTGTGTATCTGGATGGTCTGGGCAGTGGAAGAATCGCCGGCGTGAACAGTTAAAAGATGATCCTTGTAGGAATGGGCCGTAGAGTTTTTGAGGGCTTCTTCGGGGAGGATGCGCGGGGCGAGGCTGCGATACTCATGGATGATTTCCAGCGCCTTGAGGGTGCGGCCAAAACTGTATTTATTGGCGATTTTGGGGATGAGGTCTTGAATGTTGTTCCAGCTCATAGGGAGATTTGATATGTCTCTTCACACAGGACGCTGCGCGGCTGTGTTCAAAAATATAGCCAAATCCTTATGAATAAATCAATGTAGAAAATTCCACAAAAGGCGCGGAGGCATTATTCGAGATTTTGAGTGTATGTCCCGCCCTGCTGGTTTTCGATTTTGACACTGGTGAACTTTTGGGCTGAGCCATGGAGCATTGGGGGCGGTATGAAAACAACCCCTTCCATTGGGATCGGATTGCCCATTTCGTAGCGTTGCCCCAGATTATCAAAAAAATTGATTCTGACTACTCCTCTCCAGCCGAACTCGTCGGCCTGGCCGGAATTTCTGGCATAGCTTATAAACAGGTATCCTTTCTTTTCACTATCGGAAAATGGGACAAAAGCCATATTTTCGCCGCTGGTACCCCGTTCAAGGATCTTATGCGAAATTCCGAACTGCCCTAAAAAAGCGGATACATTATCAAAGTTGAGATCATGACGTTGCAGGGCTGCCTTGATAACAGTAGGCCACTTTTGACTGTGCTGCCTGCCGACCGACTGCATGGCGGCATACCTGAAGCCGGCCAGCGGGCCGTTATACATGGACATTTCCACGGGCATCTGTACCCAGGGCTGATTTAAATCCTTATCCCGAAAAACATTTTCCGGGACATCCACTGCGCCGGAAATCACTTCCTGCAGGACGACCGGCCACTTTCTGGCATCCGGGCCCAGCAAAAAATGGATGAGTTCATGAGGCAGGTGTTCGGGATGGGAGATAATCTGGTCCAGATTGTCGTTGGTGAAACTGGCTTTGGAACCGGGTTCCAGCATAGCCGGATTGTCACCGAAATGGGTCTTGCTGACATCGCCGTATTCAACAGAAAGTTTTTGGGGTTTCCAGTGCAGGCCACCTGTAATGGCTTTGGCCTGTTGATAGGCTTCACGGAATTTGGCTTCGGGGACGGACTTGCTGGTGATCTCAAAGCCATCGATGGTGAATTTATTTTGATTGTCCGTGTTTTCCTTAACGCCTGTGGCTATATTCATTTTGGACTTATTGTCCGTTGTTCCTGACGGAAGGACATAGGCTCCGCCGACTAACAGCGCAACCGCCAATGCCGTTGCTTTGCGATGTTTGGAAATAAAAGCAACAAGCGGCGACTGCTTATTTGCCTCAATTTGCCGCGCCTGTTCTTTTAGTTTTTTGAGTGAGGTGCGCGGTTTGTTGGGAGAACTCATATTGGGAGAATTCATATTGATGGTTCAATAAAAAGGCCATACTTTACTGGGTAGTGGGCCTTTTGTCAACCTCCCTTTTATCCTAACTTAGGCCTTAGGCCAGAAAGCATTTCTGATAGAGCGCAAGCGTTTCTTTGGCCATTTTAAGCCATTCGAAGCGGGTGATGTGGCGAAGGCCGTTTTGGATGAGGGTGGTACGGAGGGATTCTTCGCTGATAAGGCGGAAGGTCTGGGAGGCGATTTCTTTGGGGTGATCGGGGTTGAAAAAGAGGGCTGTGGGTATACCAGGTATGGAACTTATATCGGGAGAACTACCACATATTTCCGGCATGCAGGAACGGTTGGAGCAGGCTACCGGAGTGCCAACGGACATGGCTTCCAGCGGCGGCAAGCCGAAGCCTTCATAATAGGAGGGGAAGACGTAGACCTGGGCGCCTTTATAAAGGGCGATGAGCTCTTCTTCGCTGACGAGGCCGGTGAAAATAATGTCGTTTTCCAATTGCAGGGTTTGGGTATGCTCCATGATTTCGGGGGCGTAAACGGGGTCGCTTTTGCCGGTGATGACCAGGCTGCCATCGTAGCCGTAATCATTTTTGAGGATGTGGAAAGCCTTAATGAGGTTTGGCAGGTTTTTGTGACTGCGCCAGACCCCAGTGTATAAAAGATACGAACCGGGGATTTCGTATTTCTTTTTTGTTTGATCTACCAGGTTTGACGGAATGAGCTTTTTGAAATTTTCGTTGATGCCTTCGTAGATGACTTCAATTTTTTCGGCGGGAATTTTGAGGATTTTTTCGATATCTTTTTTAGTATTTTTGGATACGGCAATGACTTTTTTGGCCTTGCGGACGGCATTATTGATTATGAGGTGATAGGCAAGGCGGTGAAGAGGCGAGGTCATTTTTTTGCCCGGGTAAAAAGACAAAGTGAGATCGTGGATGGTAACAACAGAGGGCCGGCGGTAAAGAAGTGGGGCATTGAAATGGGTGAAATGCATCAGGTCTAGGTGCTCGCGGTTGAGAAGTTTGAGGAAGTGCGTCTGCTCTTTCAGCGAGTAGTGGCGGGCGTTGACGAGGACTTTGGTGATACGGGAGTTTGGCGGCTGGAAAGCGGTATATTCGTGGTCATTAAAAAAAAGGACGTATTCATTTTTGTGGTCGATGTTGAAGAGATTCTGCGTCAATTCAAAAACATAACGGCCAATGCCGGTGAACTGGGTGGAATACATTCTGCAGTCGATGCCTATTTTCATGGCACAATATTAGCAGTTTAAAGGGGGGTCCGGAAGGTGTGGCGTTTTGGGGCGCTTTGACTAAATTTAAGGTTTAACTCCTTTTTTGATTCTTGCGCGAATTTTGGAAAGGCTTTTGGCCTGGATCTGGCGGATGCGTTCGCGGGTTACGCCCATGGTGTCACCGATTTCTTCAAGTGTTTCGGGGTCATGGCCTCTGCGGCTGTCAAAATCAAAGCGCCTTCTGATGACGGAACGTTCCCTGTCGGTTAATACACCCAATGTGGCCATTACTTCGGATGCGGTTTCTTTGGAAATAACAATATCTTCCGGGGATGGTTCCTGATCTGGTATTAAATCACGGAACATGAGGCCACTGCCCTGGATGGAGGGGGTATCGATGGAAAGGTGTTTTTGCTGATTTTCCGCCTCAAGCAGGGCTTCCACTTTGACAGGTTTAAGGCCAAGGGCCGAAGCGAGTTCTTCCGGGCTGTTTTCATTTTTTCCCTGCAGGATGAGCTTTTCCTGAACTGCCCTTAGTTTGTTTCTGGTTTCACGGACATGAACCGGTTGCCTTATATTGTGACCTTTATCAGAAATGGCACGGCTGATAGCCTGTCTTATCCACCAGCTGGCATAGGTGGAAAGCTTGTAGCCGCGGCCAGGATCAAATTTAGCCAACGACCTCCTTAATCCCAAACTGCCTTCCTGAATCCGATCTAGCAAATCAAGATCACTGTTCCTGTAGCGTTTGGCAATGCTGACCACCAATCTGAGGTTATGGCTGATGATAAGGTTTTTGATCTCATCAAGGTATGCTTTGACTTTACTATACTCTTCCCTGGTTTGAGGATTTACTTTGCCGGAAGTCTTTTTTTCCTGCTTTATTTGCTGGCAAAGTTTGTTATATGCCCTGCGCGCCATTATCATCTGCCGGCAGGCTGCTGACTCCTCTTCGGCCGTATAGACAGGAAACCTGTTCAGATCAATAAAATATTTGCCCATTAAAGTTGAGCCTAATTCTTGCTGGGATTCCTGATCCATGACCGGCAGTTCGTGTGATTTCAGGTCTTCAAGAGTGAGATCTTCGGCAGCGCTTTCTTCCTGTTTATACATGTGTGAAAATAAAGTTTGGCTTAGGAATCTATCACTACCAGTAATTTTGTCAAACGGACGGGAGTCTGAAATAACCATAGATTCATTTTTTCAAATCTGCTTGCAAAAAGGGTCAGTGATTATTATCATTGGCTGGCACTCGGCGTTGGGCCGGGTTAGGAAATGGTTTTCAATTATGGCGGAGTGTGGAGCGGTAGTTCAGCTGGTTAGAACGCCACACTGTCACTGTGGAGGTCGCGGGTTCGAATCCCGTCCGTTCCGCCATGCGTGAGTGTAGTCGTCGGTGAGCACAATTTTTTAGGAATTTTTTATAAATATTTAATACCTCTTCGCTAATTTGCGAGGCATGGGAATTATCTTTTTTGATCAAAATTTCCAAAGCTTTAGCCAAAACGTTACGCACATTGGATTTATTAGAAGAGTTTGGTCGTAGTTTAGGTATGCCTCATAGTAAGATGATTGATCGTGATTTATTTGAATTACGAATAAGAAGCGTTCAGGAAGTTAGAATTATCTATACTTTCACTGGGGAAAATACTGTTCTTTTATTCGGTTTTATTAAAAAATCCCGGCGTATTCCTGTGCACTATGTAATGTTGGCAAAAAAGAAATTGGCATCTATTGAAAGATTATAACATATACGTTATAATAGAAATATGAAAACTTATGCAAATTTAAAAAAACGGCTGTTAAAAGATGATGATCTTAGAAAAGCTTATGATGAACTTGAGCCTGAATTTGCCATTGCCAGAATCATAATAAAAAAAAGGCTGGAAAAGGGATTTACCCAGTCAGAACTGGCAAGGAAGATTGGGACAAAACAATCCGCCATATCAAGGTTGGAATCTGGCGAGTATAATCCTACTATCAGTTTTTTGGAAAAAATCGCCAAGGCACTTAATCTTAATCTGGTTGTAAGTTTGAACTAGGTTGTGGGTTCGAATCCCGTCCGTTCCGCCATGCAATTAAAAAGATATTTACCGGTCGGTTTTGCCGGCGTTTAAGCGGCGGCGGATTTCGGCCTGGCGACGGCCTAATTCCGGATAGACGGGATAGATGAGGTTGGTGGTGTTGCCGGGAATTTCGGTGATCATGCGAAAAGCTTCTTCGATATGGTGGCGCATGACGGGGTTGGGGTGGGTGAGTGGTGATGGC
>JAGOLJ010000054.1 GCA_017994125.1 Candidatus Altimarinota bacterium | reverse complement strand
ACTCTTGCCGTCCTGCTTGATGTTTATGACGAAGAGGAGATCGAAGGCGAAACCAGGGTTGTACTGCACTTCCATCCCGATCTGGCTCCTATTAAGGTAGCCGTCCTGCCTCTTGTAAAAAACAAGGAAATAATTACCGGCAAGGCTCGTGAAATCTATCACAGCCTTAAAAAATATTTCACCTGCGAATACGATGAGTCCGGAAGTATTGGAAAAAGGTACAGACGCCAGGATGAGATAGGAACCCCCTTCTGTGTGACGGTGGATTTTGATACCATTGAGAAAGATGACAGTGTCACCATCCGTGACCGTGATACAACCAGCCAGGAGAGGGTTAAAATCGCCGACCTCATTGGTACTCTCAGGGAAAAACTTTACAGCTAGGACAATTTAATAATTTGTTAATAGCGGTTTAACATTACAGTCTTAACTTTAAGGCAGTTTTAATTACCTTCCATGGTTAAAAACTGCAGTATTTTAGATCGCTATAAACCCCGGGAAAGATTGATCGCGGATGGGGTCAAATCACTTTCTGATGATGATCTTCTTGCCATCATCCTTGGAAAAGGCACGGTTAATGAAAATGTTTTTGACTTATCCAAAAGACTATTCAGGGGCTTTAATAAAGACAACTTTATGAGCTGCCTTCGGGTTGAAGATCTTAAAAACAGCTGTAACATTGGCACAGTACAGGCCTGCCAGATTATCGCCACCCTGGAGCTTGGCAAAAGACTGTATTCCAACGACTACGCCGGTAAAAGAATCCAGAGTTCAGCCGAAGCCTATGAAATTGTTAAGAACATGCAATATCTCCACAAGGAACACTTACGGGGCTTGTATATAAACTCAAGGCATAAACTGATCCATGATGAGGTAATCAGTATTGGAAGTCTGGATGCCAACATTATTCATCCCCGTGAAGTCTTTAGACCGGCTGTTGAATACGGAGCATTTGCCATCATTCTGGCTCATAATCACCCCTCAGGAGATGAAACCCCAAGTGCGGCTGATCTGGAAGTAACAGAAAAACTAAAGAAAATCGGCGACCTGATTCAGATTCCGCTAATCGACCATCTGGTTATCGGCGACCGCAAATATTCCAGTATCTGCCAACCCACTGTTATTCAATAACGATTCTAACATCAAGGACCAAAACCCCCTTGCTTTCCGGTAAAACTTTTAGGGGATTTATATCAAGCTCCTTGATTTCCGGGAAATCGCTCAAAAGCTGAGAGAGCCTGCCGATGCAGTCAATCAGGGCCTCCGTATCCAGTTTGGACTGCCCGCGTACACCATTCAGGATCTTCTTTGATTTAAGCATATCAATCATCCTCGGTGGATCGGCCTTGCACAGAGGAACAATTCCAAATGATACGTCCTTAAATACTTCGACATAAATACCTCCCAATCCGACCATAATCATGGAACCAAGACTCGGGTCTTTATTGGAACCAAGAATTAACTCTGTCCCGTCCGCAGGAGCCATCTCCATTAAAAGCACACCTTCCAGTTTTGCCTGTGGGGCTTTTTCTGAAACAGTTTTCATCATCAGGTCATACTTTGCCGCGGCATCCGCTGGTTCAATATTCAGCATAACTCCGCCAACATCACTTTTATGAAGTATATCTTTGGAAACAATTTTCATCGCCACTTTTCCGCCCATTTCCGTAGCTCTTTGGGCCGCTTCAGCAGCGGAACTGACTGTAAAAGATTTCAGCAGCGGGAAATTATAAGCTCTCATTATACTCATCGCTTCTGCCTCGGGGAAAGCTTTCTTACCAGTTGCTTTCGCCTCATCAAAAATCTTTCGGACGGCATCTTTATCGATATCCGTAAAACTATACGGTTCACAGTTGTCAGCTCTGCTCCATGACCCAAATTTCATCAGCGTAGACATTGCTTTAGCTGCAGGTTCCGGGAAAGTCATGGTGGATACATTGTACTTTTTCATATATTCAACCCCTGACTCAACCGTCTTTTGTCCCATAAAACTGGCAATAATCGGTTTGGAAGATGACATCTTCTTGTTCACAATCGCTTCAGCAGTTTCGTTAATTTGTGTCATGGCCTGCGGGGTCAGTATCACCAGAATCCCATCCACTGCCGGGTCAGCTTCAACCACATCAAGCGTTGCCTTAAACCGGTCAGCCTTGGCATCACCCAAAACATCTATGGGATTGTGCTTATTGGCAGCCGGAGGAAGTATGCTGTTAAGCTGTTTAGAGGTTTCTGCTGATAATTTGGCCAGGTTAAGTCCGTTATTGATAGCTTCATCCGTAGTAAGTACGCCGGGCCCTCCGGCGTTCGTAATAATGGCGACATTGTTGCCCTTACTCAGGCGGTTGTCCGAAAGCACCTGGGCAAACTGAAAAAGTTCCTCAATCCGGTTCGCCCTTATTATGCCGCATTGGTCAAAAAGGGCCTGATAAGTAGCATCATCGCCACTAAGCGCCCCCGTATGTGAGGCCGAAGCAGCC
The DNA here is from genome assembly GCA_017994125.1 of Candidatus Altimarinota bacterium. Lineage (GTDB taxonomy): Bacteria > Patescibacteriota > Gracilibacteria > UBA1369 > UBA1369 > JAGOLJ01. The sequence goes on along the minus strand of JAGOLJ010000054.1, from coordinate 4,939 downwards.
GCCCCTGCACCTGTTTTACCTGCCTTTATGGCTATAATTGGTTTTGCGTTTTGGCCTTTTGTGATTTTCTTTACGGCTTCAATCAGTTTTTTGCCGTCATTAAGCTGTTCAACATACATTGCTATAACTCTGGTTTTGGGATCTTTAGCCAGATAATCAAGAAGTTCAAGCTCGGTAATCAGGGCCTTATTGCCAACGCTCACGAACTTCGAAAAGCCTATTCCAAGGTACTGGGCGTAATCGAGAACAGCCGTACACAGGGCTCCACTTTGAGAAATAAAGGCTACGTCACCGTCTTCCGGCATGGTAACAGCAAAAGATGCATTCATTTTCACTTCCGGGACAATCACCCCAAGACAGTTAGGCCCAATCAATGCTATGTCATATTTCTGGCAAATCTCCTTTACTCTGTTTTCCAGGTCATTAAGGCCGATTTCTTTAAATCCGGCGCTTATGACAATAGCCGCTTTTACCTTTTTCTCTCCACACTGGATCAGGATATCAGGTACAGCTGCGGCCGGGATCGCGATAACAGCCAGATCAATCTCTTCATTGATTTCACTTATGTCCTTAAAACACTTCAATCCATAAAGAACATCGCCTTTAGGGTTAACCGGAAAAACCTTTCCTTTATACCCCTGTGAAACCAGGTTTTGCAGAACACTGTTACCAACACTTCCGACCTTGGTGGATGCCCCAATAATGGCGATCGAATTAGGATAAAATAATGCGTTTAGATTCATTTTGCTAAATTTATTTATTATTTCATAATATTATAATCCAAAAGCTCTTTTTAATCCAGTCCGGCTGGTAAACCTTACCCGCTTTATAAATTGAATAAAAAGCGACTTTTTGGTATAATATTCAGATTAATTATAAAACAACAGGCGGTATGAATTATCAGGACGTAATGAAGTATTTGCAGGAGGTTGCCGTTGGCACATGGGATTATATCAGAATCAATCCTCTTTCGGCACTGTTTTTTCTGGTCGCTGTAATCATTTTAGTACCTTTCGCAATACATATTTTCCGTTACCTTTGGGCCGCGTTTGTTATCCCGCAAAAGCTGGTTTATTTAAAGGTAACGGTCCCGCGCGAAGAATCACAAAAAGACAAGGAGAAATCTGAAGAGAAAGATTTTAAGGAAAAGATCGGGGTGATGGAGCAGTTTTACCGGAACATGAATGAAATAGGGGAATTAAGCCTGCAAAACATTATAAGTACTTTGATTTTCAAGGCGGATATTATTTCTTTTGAACTGGTTGCGCAGAAAAAAGTTGTTGAATTCTACGTGGTCATGCAGAAAAAATATCAGACCCTCGTTGAAAAACAGATCACGTCTTATTATTCCAATGCCGACATCGTTACTGATAAGCCTTACAATATTAAACCGGCCGGCAATAAGCTTAAATGTTATTATGCCTACCTGAAGAATGATTATTTTTTCCCGATCAAAACTTACAAGACACTCGAAAATGATCCTTTAAACGATCTGACCAATATCTTCTCCAAATTGGAAGATGAAGATATTGGATCAATCCAGATCTGCATAAGGCCACGCAAAGACAAAAGATGGCAGAAACACGTTGAAAATGCCGGTATAACCATGTTTGCCGGCAAAAAACCGGGAAGACTGAAGATCCCCGGACTTAGCGCCCTCGGTGATGTCTTTGGCGCAATCATCTTTGGGGCTTCGCACCTATCAACACAAAAACCAGCTGAAAGTTCTGGTCCTTATGGCGGCGGCGGTTATATCCGTATGCTGCAGACCCGTGAAGAAATCGCCAAACATATAGGTGAAAAAGCTGGACAGGTTGCTTTTGATACTGTCATCAGGATAGTAGGCTCGGCTCCAACCAAAAGAAAAGCGGAGGAAATCACCAATAATATCGCCCTTGGCTTAAACCTGTTTAAGGATTCACAAATGAACTGGTTCCAGACGCGCCGCATTATCCCTCTTGATCGAATTAATGATGTGATGATGCGCTTCAACTACGACAGGCGTCTGGTAGATTCCAGGTTCCTGATGGTGGGGGAGAAGAAATCAATCTTGGGGGCTGATGAATTGGCCTCAATGTTCCATTTTCCGCACAGCCGCTTTAATTACACTCCAGTTATAAAATGGCTTCAATACAAGGTTTTACCGGCGCCGGTAAATCTGCCTACTGAAGGTGTACTGCTTGGATATAATGTCTTCCGCGGGGAAAAAAGGGAAATACGCATGCTCAGAAATGATCGCACCAGGCATCATTATATCATCGGAAAATCTGGTTCAGGTAAATCAGTCTTCCTAAGCTGGCTGGCCCGTCAGGATATTAAGGCCGGTGATGGTCTTTGCGTTGTAGATCCTCACGGGGATCTCATTGAAGAAGTTATTCAGTTCGTTCCTAAGGAACGCGCCAAAGATGTCATTCTGTTTAATCCCGCTGATAGTGAGCGCCCGATGGGACTCAATATTCTTGAGGCCAAAACGCCTGAAGAAATGGATATGGCATCAAGCCAGGCCACGGAAATCTTTATCAAGATCTTTGGCGATGAAATCTTTGGACCACGTATCCAGCACTATTTCCGTAACGCCTGTCTGACCCTTATGGAGGACACAGAAGAAGGAGCAACCTTAATTGATGTACCCAGGATTTTTGTTGATGACGAATTCATGAAGTACAAGGTCAGCAAAGTTAAAAACCCGGTGGTCCGTTCATTCTGGGAACATGAATACGCCCACACCGGTGAACGCGAAAGACAGGAAATGATCCCGTATTTCAGCGCCAAGTTTGGCCCGTTCATCACGAACTCAATTATGAGAAACACCATTGGTCAGACCAAATCTGCTTTCAATTTCCGCCAGTGTATGGACGAGGGAAAAATCCTTCTTATCAACCTTTCCAAAGGTAAGATGGGGGACCTGAACACTCAGCTTCTTGGTTTGGTAACGGTTGCGCGTTTACAGATGGCCGCTATGAGCCGCGTTGATATGCCTGAAAAAGAAAGAAAAGATTTTTACCTCTACGTCGATGAATTTCAAAACTTTGCCACGGATAGTTTCTGCTCAATCCTTTCCGAAGCCAGAAAGTACCACCTGGCACTGATTATGGCCCACCAGTATATTAAGCAGCTTGAAAAGAAACAGGATACATCCATCCGCGATGCCGTCTTTGGTAACGTTGGAACCATGATGTCATTCAAAGTCGGCGCTGATGACGCCGAATACATGGCAAAAGAATACGCCCCTGTGCTTACGGAACAGGATGTATTGGGGATTGCCAACTATAAAGCTTACATCAAACTAAACATCAATAATACTACTTCCAGGCCCTTTTCACTTGAAACCATCTATGACATGAAGGAGGCCAATCCCAAAGTTGGCGAAATTCTTACTCAATATTGCCGCATGAAATACGGACGCAAACGTGAATTTGTCGATCAGGAAATTGCGGCGAGAATTGGAATAGATTTAAGTTAAAGAATGTACAAACATATCAAAGAGTTACGGCGGTTAGTTATCATAATTCTGGTTATCCTTTTCGGGGCCACGGTAAGTTTTAGCATGATTATCAGGGATAATCAGAAAAATCTTTTCAGTAAGGAGTTGAAAATCAGTTCTCTTATCGATGAAGTAGGGGAATTAAAACAGCAGAACATGGAGCTTATTGAAACGATGGAGAAAAGAAACAGCAGCCTTAGCTCAATTTCTAATCAACTTTCTGAATTCGGCAAAGATCTTAAAATTATGGCCACAGATAAAAAAAATATCAGTCAGGCGGGTCAGGAACTAAGTTCTATCCAGAAAGATCTTACCAAAGCTCTTACTGTGCAGGATCGGAAAATCAGCCGTTTGTCAGCCCAGAACAACAACCTTAAAGAAGAGTTGGCCCTGAATGACAAGATTGCCGCCCTTGATACCCGCAATTATTTGATCGTTGGTGAAAATAAAAAACTGACCGATACCATCATTATCGCTGCAGTCGATGAGGCCAATAATAAAGTTACGCTTATCAGCCTGCCCAGGGATTTCTACTACAATGGCAGGAAAATAAACGAATTATACTTCCGCTACGGCATTGAAAAACTGGCCGATGCCATCAAAGACGTTACCGGTTTGGAAATTGATAATTATGTGATTTTTGATTTTGAAGCCTTCACCAAACTTATCGATGAAGTCGGCGGACTTGACCTTGATGTCAGCAAAAAGCTTGTTGATAACGCCTATCCCGGCCCTAATAATACTTATATAAAAGTGTCATTCCAGGCCGGAAAACAGCACATGGACGGATCAACCGCCCTTAAATACGCCAGAAGTCGAGAGTCCACCTCCGACTTCGACCGGAGTCGCCGGCAACAGCAGATCATTCAGGGTCTCAGTGAAAAATTCAATGTCATGGGACTTGCGGCAAGACTAGATATCGCCTCAAAGCTGTACAACCTGATGGCACAATATGTCTCTACAGATATCGGATTTTTTGACGCTATTGGTGCGTATGGCAAATACAAAGATTATCCGTTAAGAGGCGGAAACGTTATCAGTACAGCCAACGTCTTGCAATCATCCCAAAATGAAAAAGGGCAATACATCCTCACAACCAAAGATAAAAGCTACATCGCTATTAAAAACTTTGTAGCGGAAGCTTTAACAAAATAAGCGATTAGCTGGCGCAGGGGAATCACCACCATACTTTTTTCCATCCAAGCTTATAGGCAATCAGGTTGGCGAGAACCGGTATCGCCGGAGATATGATTAAGATAGCGAGAATGTATTCAAATGGAGGCAAATAAATCAGAAAAGAAAGAAATAGCGATCCTAAAAAACTCATTTGGTCCAATGGAAAGCAGGCTGACGAACTTTTAAAACCAATCCGTCTTTTAATAAAACTTTTAATTGATTCACCAGGGCCCGCTGCAAGTCCCATCAAAGTCCCCGGTGGAATGGAATCTATAAAGC
>JAGOLJ010000053.1 GCA_017994125.1 Candidatus Altimarinota bacterium | reverse complement strand
GCCCTGTACGAAGGTCTTTTAGACTGGCAACAACTTCCGGAATGACATCTCCGGCTTTCTGGATGATGACGGTGTCCCCTATCCGTATATCTTTCTTGTTTAATTCATCTTCATTGTGAAGAGTTGCTCGGGAAATAGTTGAGCCTGCAACGCGAACGGGGCTCAGGATAGCAACCGGGGTAAGAACTCCGGTGCGGCCGACCTGCACATGGATGTCTAAAACACGCGTCGTTGTCTGGGCGGCCGGGAATTTATAGGCAATGGCAAAACGGGGTGCCTTGGCCGTAAATCCCATTATTTTCTGTAAACTTTTGTCATCTACTTTAATCACAACCCCGTCAATTTCATAGGCCAGTTCTTCACGATGGGCATGCCAATGTTTCAGGTAGTGAAAGACTTCATCAATGGAATAACAGAAGCGGTATTCCTTATTAACTTTTAATCCCAAGTCGGCGAACTTTTCCAGAGTTTCACGCTGGGTACGCGGATCATGGGCAAGATTATTTACTCCCAGCTCATAAAAAAACATGGAAAGATTCCTGCTGGCGGCAACCTGCGGATCCAACTGCCGCACCGACCCCGCCGCGGCATTGCGGGGATTGGCAAACTCCTCCAATCCAAGGCGTTTCTGATCTTCATTGATTTTCTGGAAATCGGCCTTGGAAATGTAAACTTCCCCGGAAACTTCCATATCAACTTCTTCATTCAAACTTAAGGGGACACTTTCAATTGTGCGGATGGTGTGGGTGATATCCTCCCCTTCTTCGCCATCACCACGGGTAAGAGCTTTGTCATATTTGCCGTTACGGTACATTAAGGTAACGTTCAAACCATCAATTTTCAGTTCGCAGACAAAATGGATTTTATCGGCTGGCGCAAGTTTGCAGATGCGGTCGTACCAGTCGCGGACGTCTGCCTCAGAAAAGGCATCAGTAAGGCTCTTTTTAGGGGTAAGATGTTTAACCTTGGCAAATTTGCCTGAAAGTACGCTTCCAACGCGTTGCGTGGGGGAATCAGGAGTAATGAATTCCGGAAAATCTTCTTCCAGCATTTTAAGCTCCTGTTTAAGCGAATCCCGGACTGCCTCGGAAACTTCTGATTTATCTAGGACAAAATACTGGTAATTAAGTTCCTTTATTTTTTCTTTCAACTTTTCAATGCGCGTTTGAGCCTCTTTTTTATTCATTTTGGACTATTTAAGTTATGGGATTGGGGTCCGTCATGATGAATGATGGCATAGGGGAATGTCTTCCTTTTAAAGCCATTTTGTGCTATCATATTAGGATAAATTGTATATTTTGGCTATAAAAAATGATTACTGATGATACAAATCAGGATCCCCAAAAAATACTGCTGCGCCATGACCAGATCCAGATTGATCCCGGCACACAGGAAATGCTTAATAAACCCCTTGATATAGCGGAAAATATTGATAAGGTGGACATGGATTTCCTGCAAATGATGATAAATAAAATCGAAAAAAAAGAACTGGACCTGTATAAACCCGAAACCCTCATCAATCATGCAGTCTATGACAAACTTGATGAAATGGCCCAGGGGAAGGCCGATTATGATGCGCTAAACCTGCTATCAACAATCAGGGAAATATATCGCCTTTGGCAAAGCGGTGAACGTGAAACCTATCAGATTATTTACCTGGTTCATAAAGTGAGGCTTACCAAGGAACGTCTGGAAGAGCTTGGGGGTGACATCTACACCATTTAAATGGTATAATAGGAAACAGATAAAACAAAAATATGGCTGACGATATTCAGATAAATCCAACAACAACCGCTACCGGTCAGGCCGCTCCCGCCCAGGGAGGGGCATCCGGGCAAAATCTGGCTGCCAAAAGCGCCATGACTGAACAAAGTGGGGTGATTGATTTGAGCCAGCTTGATGCCGGATCAGCTGTTTCAGCCGGCGCCCCGGCAGGTCAAGGTTCTGCAGCTACCGCTGCCACAGGGCAACCGCAAACGGCGACTCCAACTACTCAAACTGTAACTTCGCCCGCGCAAACTGCAGCAGGAGTAGCAGGGGCCACAACTACAGGAGGGGCATTTAGTCTGGAAGAAGCTGCAATGGCCGCTTCTGCGCAGGCAGCAATTGCTCCACCCGAAAAATTTACCGTTCCCGAACTGGTCAAACAAAAGTTCCCCGATCTGATCCAGCTAATCAAAGATACGGAATCTATGAATGACGAAGAACGGGATTACTGGTTCCAGATCCTGCCAATCATGACTGAGGACCAGATTAAAAAATTCCGCGACATTCTTCTTAATGAAAAAACGCAGCTGCAGAAACTGGATGCGGAATATGAAACCGAGCTGACCAAGCTGAATGAGAAACATATGATTGAATGGAAAGAGTTTGAATCTAAAGAAAAGAAAAAAGCTCTTACACAGGCCGAAGAAGCAGCCAAGGCCCAGGAGCAGGCCACAGAAGAAGACCTGTTAAAACGACTTTCCGCATTCTAAATTCGTATCAGCTTTCCGGCTTCGCCAGAACGATAAGCCTTTTTAGGTTGGTGCCAACGGGCGTGCAGGTGATAAGGGTGAGACGGTTATCCCCGCCCTGGGTTAAAACATCAACTTGTTCAGGCAGAACTACCTTTTTATCGTAAACCTTATAAAGGTACTTTTTCTGGTTGTAATAAACGACTACGGTATCGCCTATATCAACTTCATGAAGCAGGGCAAAAACGTCTTTAAAACGCCCCGGATCCCAAAGAAAATAGGAACTGTGGCCGGTAATGACGACATTTCCGTTTTCACCGGGCTGGGCAGTTCCCGGATAATGAACTACTCCGTTTTGTAATGCCTGCTGGATATCTTTTTCCAGAGCGTTCCAGTCGCGCTTGATCAGGTTTTCGGGGTTGATCTCAATAACGGGGACATTTTTGTTAATGCGGGGGATAATGACGCGTTCATCTGGTGGTGCAACCGATAAACCGATCTGGGGAATCTGTTTTTTGTTCTGATCGGAGGTCTGAGTGATTGGCAACAATTGCTGGGTAACCTGTTCAGATGATGGCGGAATTTTTTCAAGGTAGGGATTAACATTAAAAACCCCCCGTAATTTATCCAGTTTCATCTGGAAAATTTCATAGTAAGCCTGAAAATTGATGGCAAAGAAAAGCACCATAAAAATAAGTGCGGAAGTGGCAATCCACTCCAGTGTATTCCAGATTTTAACGGAGAGTTTTTTTACCGGTACCGGGGGCTGAATTGGCTTCGACCTTAAGGAGGAGAGTTTATCAAGCTGTTCCCTGGAATAACTGATATTCCGGTCTGCCTTTTCATTTTCATTAAGTTTGGGAGTTTCATGGGGCCCCGGAGAATGCTCAATATGAAGAGTGTAAGCATGGCCGGCTGGCTCTGTCGCGGTTGGCGAAACAGGCGGGTTTTCGGCTGTTTCAGTTTGCTGAACAGACGGCTCTTCAGTTGTAAGGGTTTGATCCTGAATGATAACCTGCCGGGTCCTTTCTTCTTTGATTTTTTTAGAACTTTTTTGTTTTTTGTCTGCCATAGTTACAGTTAGCGCTTTTGTCTGCTCACAAGAAATTATAGCCTTTTTTGGCCTTATATACAAGAAACCAGCGCATATTTATTATTTTAAAACACTGATTATTCCTCCACCCAACACCTGGCTCCCGCGATAAAAAACAGCAGACTGGCCGGGGGTGACAGCGCGGACCGGTTTTTCAAACTGGACTTCAGCCTGGCTCCGGGAGAGTAATTTCAGACTGGCCGGCTGGGCGATTCCGCGGTAACGGATTTTAACATCGACATTTCCTTCAACTGAATCCCCGATAAAGGTAATCCCATCAAGGATAAGACTCTGGCTGTATAAGCTTTCCTTTCCACCTACAATTAAGGCGTTTTCTTTTTTATTGAATCCAACTACATACCAGGGCTCGGCATCTGTGGCGCCATTGTTTTTCAATCCACCAATACCAATCCCCTTACGCTGGCCAATGGTATAAAAGGGCAATCCCTGATGTTCACCGATGATTATACCTTCAGTGGTTTTTATCGGCCCGTGCCTGAATAATCCCGGATCCAAATTCCTCTGCAAAAAAGGATGAGGATCTTTTTCCGGTATAAAACAGAGGTTTTGGCTTTCCGGCTTCTGGTTGATAAAATCTATCCCAAACTTTTTTGCCATTTCCCTTACCTGCGCCTTGTTGTATTGCCCAAGGGGAAATAAAATTCTGGCCAGCTTTTCCTGGGTAAGGGTATAGAGAAAATAACTCTGGTCTTTGCCCTGGTCAGAAGCGGCATGGAGTTCATAGATATTTTTGTCTCCGACGGTATTTTTCATAATGGATACATAATGGCCGGTTGCCACAAAATCCGCTTCAAACTGTGGCAGCAATTCCAAAAATTTTCCGAACTTGATGCGGCGATTACATTCAACACAGGGGTTTGGAGTAAGCAACATTGACTGTTCCTTCAGGTAATAATCAACAATCTCTTCCTTAAACTCTTCTTCCAGATTAAGTACTTTAAAATCGATCCCAAGCTGTTTGCAAACTTTTGCCGCGTTTTCCCAGCTTTCAATTGAACAGCAGCGGTTTTCCCGGTGCGTGTCTCCAGCGGTTAATTTGCCATTGATGACGGATTCGGCAGGAAGCTGCTCCACCCAAAAACGCATATGCACACCTACCACTTCATATCCCTCCTGTTTAAGCAGGCATGCAGTAACGGAGGAATCTACTCCTCCAGACATTCCAACCAGAACCTTTTTTTTCTTCTTGTTCATCGGAAAAATTTGACTTTTCAAAACCTATATGCCACACTTTTACGTAACCTGCAAGGCCATCGTAATTGTTATTTCGATATGAGCCCGACTGAGGTTTTAGTCAAAAAACTTGAGAGCGATTATGGCATTCAGATTAATGATCTGATTAAGGAAATTTTGAAATACATGCCAGATTTTAATGAAACCAAGTTCCGTAAGGCTTACTCTTTTGCCGCGGACGCTCACCAGGGCCAGATGCGAAGGGAGAATAAACCATACATCTACCACCCCCTTGAAACAGCCAAAATATTAAGTTCACTGCATGTAGATGAAGACACTTTGCTGGCCGCGCTACTTCACGATGTCCCGGAAGACACTTCAAAAACTATTGAAGAGATTGAATCAAAATTCGGGAAAAGAGTGGCCTTTCTGGTGGAAGGAGTTACCAAACTTTCCAAAGTCCACTACCAGAATAACATGGCACAGCGCCAGGTGGATTCACTAAAAAAACTTTTCATCCATTCTGCGCAGGATCCCAGGATTATCCTGATTAAATTGGCCGACCGACTTCATAACATGCGGACCCTGCAATTCCATGACAATCCGGAAAAAAGAAAGCGCATCGCCAATGAGACGATGGAGATTTTTGTGCCTATTACCAACCTTCTTGGAATTGAAGAAATAAAAAATGAACTGGAGGATCTTTGCTTTAGATATATTAATCCGGACGAGTATGCCAGCCTGGCTGCCAGGATGCAGGAAATAAGAGAAAAAAATGCGCCGGTACTGGAAGAAACAATTAACCTGATTGAACAGGGGTTAAGAAAAAACAATATTTCAGCCAGTGTTTTTGGAAGGATAAAAAATCTATATGGCATCTATAAGAAAGTTGTAACGCAGCAGCGTAAACTGGAAGAGTTTGATAACCTGATCTGCCTGCGGATACTGGTTCCGGAAAAATCACAGTGTTACGAGGCGCTTGGCATAGTGCATTCGCTGTTTGTACCAAAAACAGGAAAATTCAAGGATTATATCGCGATGCCAAAAATAAATGGTTACCAGAGCCTCCACACTACTACGTTTGGTTTACATGGCTATACGACTGAGGTACAAATCCGTACCAACCAGATGCATCTGGAAGACGAGTACGGGATAGCAGCCCACTATTTTTTAAAGAGCAATAAAAGTTCAAGGCAGATTCTTGAGGAAGACAAGCGCTCAGATTGGGCAAATAAAATTTCCGAAATTACAAAAGACGAAGACTTAAATCTGAATCTGCTGGAAGAGTTGAAGCTGGATATTCTGCGTGACCGTATTTTCGTTTTTACGCCAAAGGGTGACACCATTGACCTGCCACAAGGCGCGACCTGTATTGATTTTGCCTATAACATCCATACCGAGATCGGGGAAAAGGCCCTAAAGGCAGACGTAAACGGAGATACTGTCCCCATGTCTACGGTTCTTCAAAATGGAGATACTGTAAAAATCATTACCTGTGATTATGAAAAAGGGCCAGACCGTTCCTGGCTTGGATTTGTGAAAACCAATTATGCCAAAAACAAAATCAAAGATTATTTCCACAGAATCTCCCGCGAGGAAAAAGTAAGAACCGGTAAATCACTTCTGCAAAAAGAAATGGACCGTGCCGGACTTGGCCTGATTAAAGAACTTCCATCAAAAAAAATCAGGGAGTTTCTGGTTGAACATAACAGTTACAATTCACTCGACGATATCTTTGCCGGGATAGCCGAGGGCGGTATTAAGCCAATTGATTTTCTGAATCTGTTTTACCCGGACAAGCATGTGACACTTGGGCATTTTAACCTGCTGGAAGGCAAACTGCTCAAAAGTTATCCTGAAAAAGGGACAACTGTTTCCTTTAAAATCATCAGCAAGGATACCTTTTGCCAGCTGGAAAAAATCATGAAGGTGTTTACGAACATGAAAGTGATAATTATTAAGCAAAAATCTTACATATCAAATGTTTCCCACAACCTTGTCTGCCGTTTTATTGTAAGACTTAAGACTTTTTCCCAGGTTTCACAGCTGTTTGAAAACCTGGAACAGGTTGAAGGAATAAAAAAGGTCAGCAGAATTTTCTGGCAGAGGAAACTGCTGTTTGTTCTGGTAAGCATGTTTACGTTTATCATCTGGGCGATCCATCCTTTTGTTCTGCATTATATTTCGGTTAATCTGGTTTCAAGCCAGCACCCGTATATCTCTTCGGTGCTTCTTTACGTGGGGATCTTTATGCTTTTCATGATGGTGTTTTTACTCAAAGCGATCACCCAGCGCAGTTTTCCAGAACTTAGGGAAAGCACCACTTTCTGGGTAATGACTTATCTGTTAAGTACTTTTGCGCTGATAACACTCTTTGCTGAAATTTACTTTTTCCATCTTACTTTCAATTGGGTATTTATTTTTGGGTTAATTATACTGATATTCGCATATTTAACTTCCGAATACCTAAGTTATCGTGACCGCCTTTAACTTTTAAACATGAAAAACTCAAAAATTACCGGTTATGTTGCAGGGATTCTGGCCTCTTTTTTCTGGGGAATCCACTCGGTGCTGATCAGATATCTGACAGAAATGGGGGTTAGCCCTTACCTGATTGCGGGAGTAAGGCTTTATATTGGCGTGATAACATTATTTATCCTGATACTTCTTGGAAAGATTTTCAGGAGAAAAAAAGAAGCAGAGGAAAAAATCCAGTTTAACAGGTATTTCTGGATTGCCGCATTATTTCTGGGAATAAATTTCCTGCTCTTCCAAAGCGGGCTTAGTTTCACACTGGCTTCCGATGCCAATCTGATCCAGAACTTTTCACCTGTGGCGGTGTTGGTTATAAGCACGCTGGTACTTAAACACCGGATTAAGGAAATCGCCCCAAATCAAAAACTCTGGTTAAGTGTTTTTCAGGTGGTGCTGATA
>JAGOLJ010000052.1 GCA_017994125.1 Candidatus Altimarinota bacterium | reverse complement strand
AAATACCGGATGGCCTGGTCGGTTATTGCCAAGCGGGATCTGGTAGAGACCGGCAGCCGCGAGGATGAAACCGGCGGGATTATTGATGAACTGATGACTAATGCCCCCGGGACGGAGATTGTTTTTCTATTGAAGGAAAAAGCTGAAGGGCTGATTTCCGGCAGCATCAGGACAACGACGGCGGCGGTGGATGCAAGCGCTATCGCCGAAATGTTCGGAGGCGGCGGCCATGTGCAGGCCGCAGGGTTTAAATACAAAAGCAATGACCCCTTTGCCGTTGAAAAATTGATGGTGGAAAAGATCAGGCAATATCAGAAAGAAAGGCTGCACCTGAATGATGAAGTGGATGAATCAACGGTTGTGAAAGCATCGGGAACATTTTATGAAAACATCAGGCAGGAGGTTGCCGGAAGAAAGATTGAGGTGGAAGAAACAGTGGTGAGCGAGGATGTGAAGAATGAAGTTGATGAGTCTGCTATTGGTGAAACCAGCCGCGATGAATTGATGGCGGGCAAGGATGATTTTGCCGGTACCAAAACCTATAGCGTTAATGGCGGGCAAGGGAAACCGAAGGAAAAAGAAAAACGGAGCGAAGATGTGGAAGCAACCTTCATTGATCAGATTATTAAAAAAGCACCCGACGAAGCAAGCGAGGAAGTGGAAATGGAGGAAGGCATTACCTACAAATTTGAGGAATAGGGCCTGACGGTTTTTTGAAGGAGAATTTTAAACAAAGAACAATTGCCCGTAAGAAACGGTAATCGCCTATTTCATGTTGTGATAGACGGTATTGACGTCGTCATTATCCTCGATGGCTTCGATGAGATCGAAAACTTTCTGGGCGGTTTCTTCGTCGGCGACTTCGACCTCCTGAGTGGGAATGTAGGTAAGAACGGCTTTGCCGGTTTTTACGCCGGCGGTGTTTAAGGCAGAACGAACCTGCATTAGGGCGGACGGGTCGGTGTAGATTTCGATTTCGTCGGGGGAGTTGATTGAGCCGTTTGAATCGGTGGGGCCAATGATGCGGACGTCATCGGCGCCGGCATCGATGGCGGCGAGTTCGATTTCATCAGGAGTTTTGGTCTGGGGAGGTGGCGGAGCCTTTTTGCTTTCGGGGTCTTCAACGGCTTTTAGCGGCGCGGTGATTAAACCCTTGCGCTGAAAGAGGTAGGCGACTGCGCCGGCGGCGCCCAGAGCAGCCCCCTGCTTTGTGAGCAGGGTCTTGAGGTCGGACACGGTGCGGTTTTTGTTATCGGTAAGCGCTTCAATAAGGAGGGCGACGCCGGCAGGTCCACGGGCTTCGTAAATGACTTCGCTGAACTGGGCGGCATCTTTGCCTTCGCCTGTGCCTTTTTTGATAGCTCGCTCGATGTTATCAACAGGCATATTTTCGGCTTTGGCGTTATCGATGGCGGCGCGAAGCGCCGGGTTGGTGAATGGATCACCGCCCTTGCGCGCGGCGATTGCAACCAGTTTGGCGTGCTTGGTAAAAATTTTGCCTTTTTTGGCGTCGGTTGCAGCTTTCTTATGTTTAATTGAATGCCATTTACTATGTCCAGACATGGCGGCTTATTAAATACTAATTTTGCTGCGGGAGAGTGAACGTCCCTGGTTCTTTTTGAGTTATAGCCTGCTCAGTGGCGCTTTCCATTGTGGTATTCCCAAAATTTGGAGGAGCGGTGGGCCCTTTGACAGAAGGAGGCCCATTTGGCCCCCTACTGAAAGGCACCGGGGTATCAGGACCCTTTACTGCCTGGGTCGCATCCGGTGCCTTATTATCTGTTGAGATGTTTTGGCATGAAACCAAGCCAAAAATCATGGCTACAACCCAAAAAGCTGTGAGTAACTTTTTGGTCATCTTTTAATCTTAGTTGTTCTGTTCAGTAGATGGAGTAACGTTTAAGGAAGCGTTTGCTGCGGCCTGAGTACCTTCTTCTGCAGGCATTACCTGTAATACAGCTGTAGCGGAGGCCTGGGTTGTTACCGGTTCGGTAACAGTCAATGAAGCCTGAGCTTCGGCTGATTGTCCGGCTGGAGCGACCTGGTTAACGGGTGCTGATGGCTGGACTGGTTGTTGCTGGCATCCAACAAGCATAAGAAGGGCAATTGATGTTGCGCCTATTGCTAATCCCTTTTTCATATATGAATGAAGATTAAATAATAAATGGATTTGGCGGAGCTATTTTAACTTCTTTTGAAATAAATGGGAAGTTTTTTTGGTGATTTGAGCTAGAATCCGGTGGTCTTATCTTCCTGTATGGCCAGAATAAGGTTTGAAGTGCGTTCGTATTTCAAAGTAACATTATGTGCTGCGCTATAATAATAATCGACCGGTCCGGTACCAATACCAATTGAATCAGTTTCAATGAGTAAAAGATCGGAAAAAAGGTCCATGGTTGCCTGGCCTTTATTCAGCACCAATATGTTTTTCCTCACTTCGGACATGAATTTTTCTTCAGCGGTGACGGTTGGAACGGAAATGCCCGCGCTTTCGGTGTAGCGTACGGTTCCCACTATCGCGCGAACCTGGCTGCTTAGTTGTGGGCGGTTTAATCCCGATCCAAGCTGGGAATAAATTACAAGAATCTGTTTATTGGGAAATTCAAAATAATAATCGGCAATACCCTCGCCTGAAAGAGTCACGCTGGCGAAAGGGTAATTATTTAAGGTCATCTTATTGATGATTGCCGACGAATCATATTCAATACGGGCAAGATAATTTTCCAGACTGAGGCCCTGAGGATTTGGGTCGGCGGCGATGACGGCAGTGGCGCTGTTTGGATAAACACGGGCAAAACTTATCTGGTTATTGCCAAGATCCTGTTTCCAAAGAATAGTCTGTGTACCTGCAGCGATCTTTTGCCAGTCGTAAGGATATTTTACCGCGTAATTGCCCGCTGAATCCGTGTAGGTTGGCCAATCGGTATTTAAAGGAAAAGTATCGAGTTTGTTTTCAGCGATGTAAAGAAGACGATAGATGATTTGGGCGAATTCGCCGCGGGTAATGTCTCGTCCAGCGTGGAGCTTGCCGTCATCAAGTGTCCAGATGACCTGCTTTGTTTTGCCATAAAGGGCATAGGGAGCATACCAGGCGGTTTTATCAACATCAGGATAGGGGTTTTCGATGACGTTTGAAGTGACCTGCGCTTTAAAAGCGAGTTCGATAATTTTAAGGCTTTCGGCTACGTTGATGTTGGCGGCCGGCTTAAACTGGCCGTTGTCATAACCAGATACGATTTGGGCAGCAGAGGCGTCTTTTACGTATTGATAGAACCAGTCTGATTCACTGACGTCAGGGTAACTGGTTACCGATGTTGTGGCCATCGTGGTTTGGGCAAGAGCTTTTGATGAATCCTGCTGGGTTGAAACCTGCGTAGCCGAACTTCCAGATGCTGTTGCCAGCATGACAATTTTTAAAGCTTCAGCGCGATTAATAGTCTGCTCCGGTTTAAAAGTGCCGTCTTCATAACCTTTAATAATTCCTTTCTGTTTAAGGTATTCTATTGCCCTGTAGTCTACAGTATTTTCGGGAACATCGCTGAAAGATGCTGCCAAAACCAGCGGGGAAAACAGCGGCACACATAAGGTTGCCAATGCTGTGGCAATAATAGCGAGCCTGAAAAATTTTGCCGGGGAAGGCAAGGTCAGATTAGTTTTCATTGGGATAAGTTAAGGGACATCCGCTCCATTCGGAGAGTTCTGAAAGCGTTTTTACACCTTTGAGATAGGTTTCACCAAGATTCCAAACCGGATAGGAACGGATACTGCGGCTTTCACAGATATCAAAATAAATGTCGCAGTTGATATATTTGATGTTTGGAAAATCCTCTTTGAAATATTGTTTCTGTTGCAGGCAATTATCACACTGGTCACTGCCGTACATGATTATTCCCTTTTCTGTAAGGCATTTTCCAAAGGTCATCTGTGACCTGGCGGTGTGGGGCCAAAAAAGAATAAGTGCGGCAATGACGGCCGCTGCCGCGATGGAAATATAATAAAATTTGTTTTCGTGGAAAAATTTTGGGTGTGGCTGTTGGTTTTGCATGCGGCCAAGTTAGGGGCTGCGAGGCCGTTTACGGGCCTTTTAATAGACTGCTTCGCCGGGGGAGTACCGGTCACGGTCTTCTTCGGCAATCAGCTTGAGGATTTCATCAACGCAATCATCAAATGCTACTGTTTTCTGGGTGCCGATTTTCATGTCGCGGATAATGGCTGTTCCTTCACGAACTTCGGTAAGGCCCATGATGATGGTGTAAGGGACCGTGAATTTATCTGCGAGGCGCAACTGGGATTTGATAGCTCCTTTGCCAAGCGCGCCCATGGTCTTGATGCCGTTTTCACGCAACTGGATAATGAGGGGAAGACATTTCTTTTTGGCTTCATCACCCAACTGGGCAACAAAAACATGCAGTTCATCCTTGTGCGGTACGCGAACTTTTTCACGTTTCATGTTGGCAATAACGCGTTCAATACCGGCGGCGAAACCGCAAGCCGGAGTGGGGTGGCCGCCCATTAATTCAATCAGGCCATCATATTTTCCTCCGCCACCGACAGCGTTTTGGGAGCCATTGGTTTTATCCCAAAATTCAAAAACAGTTTTGGTATAATAATCCAGGCCGCGCACCAGATAAGGATTTTCAACGTATTCAATTTTCATTTCGTTTAGAAATTCCTTGAGGTCACTATGATATTTTTTGCATTCGTCACAAAGATAGTCGGGCATTTTGGGCGCTATCTGAGCCAAAATTTGGCAATCCTCCTGTTTGCAGTCCAAAAGGCGCAGCGGATTTTTATCGAGGCGGTATTTGCAGTCAGGACAAAGCGAGCGCTCTTTGCCGAAGTAAAAATCCCTGAGTACATTTACATAATTGGGTCGGCAGTTGGGACAGCCAATACTGTTTAACTGGATGTGGAAAATGTGCGCGATGCCAAGATCCTCAAAAATCTGCCTGGCGAGAAAGATAACCTGTGCGTCTAACGCGGGATCGCTTTCGCCGATGACTTCAAAGCCGAATTGCCAGAACTGGCGGTATCGGCCTTTTTGCGGACGATCATAGCGGAAGTGCGGTTCAATGTAATAAAGCTGTACAGGTTGCGGCCATTCCTGCATGTTATTTTGAATAAACGAGCGGACAACGCCGGCGGTGCTTTCCGGTTTGAGGGTGAGACTGCGGCCGTTTTTATCCTGGAAAGTGTACATTTCCTTGGTTACGATATCACTGGTTACGCCAATGCCTCTGGTAAAGACATCCGTGAACTCAAAAATCGGTGTAGAAATGCGGCGGAAACCTGCCTGCCTGCAGCGGTGGCGGACGACTTTCTTGATGAAGGTTTGAAATTCATGATCAACAGGTAAAATATCATGAACGCCTTTGGGCGTCTGATAGGGAGGTGCGAGGTTTTTAACCTCATCATCATCTTCTTCCAAAATCGGGTTGGTAGAGTCCGGCATTTGGGGCGGTGTTTTTAAGTTTTAAAAAATATTTTACGCGCAGAAATTGCGCGAAGTCATTATAGCACGCGAAAAACGCGGGGCAAGGATGATATTGACTTATTTGAAAGAAAAAGATAACCTCGCCAGCCCTATTTTATAGCGAGTATATGGCTAATAAAAACCCTGACATCCACCTGATAAGTATTTTTGACCACGTAGCAGACTCTTTTGACGGTTTTGAAACAGTGATGAAAAGGGATAAAGCTGATGAATTAATTACTCTGGAACGACCGATGATGGATCTTTTAAGATGCCTTGAGCGCAGACAGGGAGTTGCGGATGCGGGCATGGAAGACTATCTGGCTGAAATGGGCAACAAATTGATTGAGGATTACCGCAGTCAGGCGGAAGAAGCCATGGGTAAAGAACTGGTGGATGAAATCCTGCGCAGCAGGGCCAAAGTACATTTTGTAATTGATTCACCCGGTGGAAATAGATATTTCGGTGATTATTTTACGAGCCAGATT
Organism: Candidatus Altimarinota bacterium; assembly: GCA_017994125.1. Classification (GTDB taxonomy): domain Bacteria; phylum Patescibacteriota; class Gracilibacteria; order UBA1369; family UBA1369; genus JAGOLJ01. The sequence continues at coordinate 1,876 of JAGOLJ010000052.1, read as the reverse complement.
GAGCGCGCCAAAAGACAGGGAATGCAATCTGTCGCCTATGTCACAAGGGAAGCATCCAGTCTTGCCTGCAATCTGATGTTTGCTGCAGATAAAGCTTATTGCCTGAACGATTCTCATGTAATGTGGCATGTAGGAAGAGTTGAGGATGAAGTTATTAATCCGATGCACCAGGAAGATGACGGTGATTTTAAACTGCCGGAAATGGATGAAGAGGAACTGGCCCAAATGGAGGAAGTAGCTAAAATCAGTGATGAAGAAACTGCCGAATTGGACAATCAAGCATGGAGTGAATTTACTGCGATGACGGATGCAAGGTGCAAACCGGAAAGGCGTGTGGTACTGAGTAAAAAACTGAATGAAGCACGCGGCAATGATCGCATGGAAGTTGTGTTTAGCGGAGCGGAACTTAAAAGCTACGGCCTGATTAAAGATGCTGTTGATTCCACCAGGGCTCTTTTGGATAAATTCTGCGCGGAAACCGAAATCAAAGTTGATATGACCAAGGATAAATCGCCCGTTGGAAAATTCTTCTGTATAGCAGCTCTAGCAGAAAAAGTTAGTAAGAAGTGCGGCTTTAATGTAAGCCTCCGCTTAGAAGGACGATCTCTTGATATTAATATTATAGATGAAAGAAATGATGATGAAGAAAATCTGCAAAAGGTGAGACAGGTACTGAATGAACTTTTGAAACGAAATAAAAAATAACCTTTATTTTGGCATAGTGCTCAAGCTGCACGCTCCGGCTCACGGAGCCGTGTTGTTTTTGTAGGTCTGTTTAAGAAGGCTGAGGCTGCGTTTTGACGCGTGAACCAATCCAGCCAGTACAAAAACCAGATCGCGCATGCGGATAATCAGGACCAGGACGAAGGCGTTAATGTTGACGCCAAGGGCGGCGAAAATGGCGGCATGCCCACCTTCAAGAAGTCCAAGCCCGCCGGGGACCGGGATAACGTAGGCAATGTAAGGAATGGTGCTGGCGAGGAAGGTCTGGAAAAAGGTGAGGTTTACTCCCATGAATCGCGCGACCAGATAATGTTCGAGCAGGAGGAATGAACTGATAGCCAGTGAAATAACAATGAGTACCAGAAAGGTTTTGAGATGGTGTTTATAGAAATCTGCCATTTGGCTTTCCACTGCCATCATTTTTTCTTCCAGCTTTTTAACGCGGGCAAATCTGTTGAGCCGGGTGATGCGCAGAATGGAACTGAAGACTCCGATATTTTTTAATGATGAATAATAAAACCAGAAAATGACGAGAAGAATAACCACCAGAAGAATGGTGAAAACGGTGCGGGTGGCCTGAGGCAGAGAGCCGTCGAAAATAGCCATCAGCATGCCGATTCCGATGAATACAAAAAGGGCGGCAAATTCAAGGGCTTTATCGATGATTACCGAAGAAGTGGCTGTTTTAGTGGGAATATTATCATGTTCCAAGAGCATGATGCGCAGCGGCTCACCACCGGTTTGAGCGGATGGAGTGAGGTAGCTTAAGGCAAAACCCGACATGCGATGTAGAAAAAGCCGGAAAAAACGGATCTGGTGGGGCTGGCCGTGAATTTTTTTGAGGATAATATCCCAGCGGAGTGTATAAAGGACGAAATTTAAGGTGGAGACAGCCAGGAATACCAGGAATTTGAGCAGTGAAAACTGGCTTAAGGTTCCCCAGATTTTATCGACCCCGGTGTTAATGATCATACCGACAAAGAGAGCTATACCGAGGGTAAGGAAGACAGCCAGGATGAGGAGATGACGTTTCAGTTTCATGGGATACCAAGAAAAGGTAACCAAACCGGATGAGGATATGCGTGAGATGGCGTCCAAGGGGTTGTGCGGGGAGCGGAGTTATTTACCCTAGGTGGTAAAATTAGATGTGAGG
>JAGOLJ010000051.1 GCA_017994125.1 Candidatus Altimarinota bacterium | reverse complement strand
GCCTGATGACAGTTGAATTCAACTCTTTATCAGGCAATGCGACAGAACTACTTAAAGAGGCCGGGGTTGCGCCATTTCCCCCCTATATTTCTGCGACAAATGCCTCACTGGAGGATTACCAGACTGTTTATGCAAAAAATGAAGGCAGTGTCGCCTCCCCTACTGCGGGTCTCCATTTCACGGATCAGTTGCTGGAAAATCTGTGCCGGAATGGAATCCAGCAGGAGTTTGTTACCCTACATGTTGGACTGGGAACATTTAAACCTATAAAAACTGAGAACATCGAAGATCATGTAATGCATAGTGAGATTTATCAGATTGATAAAGATACTGTGGCAAGGCTTACGCAGGCCAGGCGTGAGGGACGAAGGATCATACCTGTTGGTACGACTTCGGTAAGGGTTCTGGAATCCTATTTCTCCACCAGTGAGAGTGATGGTGAGCCGAGGGATGTTCTGGGAGAAACCAGCATTTATATTTATCCCGGCTATAAGTGGAAATGCGCCAAGGCTATGGTGACTAATTTCCATATCCCCAGGAGCAGTTTAATTTTGCTGGTGAGTGCTTTTGGCGGGCAGGAACTGATTTTTAAGGCTTATGAGGAGGCAATTCGCTATAAATACAGGTTTTACAGTTTTGGTGACGCAATGTTGATAATTTAGCACATTGTTTTACTGTAACTAAACCTATTGGACTGAAGGGCTAGTATCATTTACTTAAAGTCCTTTTTTTGCTATAATAAAAAGATAAAAATAATCAAAATAAACATGAAGAAAAACAAACTTACTTTATGGGTAGCTGTTATGACCATCGGGCTTTTGCTGGTTCAAAATGTTCAATCAGCTTTTGCCGCTTCTTATAACAGTTTGGCGGCCTATGGAGTTGATACGGTTGCCGGATACAGCACTGTATTAAGCACGTCCAAGACCTATCCGAACCAAAATGTAGTTTTCTCGGTGAAAAAACCTTCCGGCGGAAGTGTCCAAATTAATGCCAAAACTAATACGGATGGCGTAGCCAAGGCTGATCTTTATGATTTCCATACCAGAACTGCCGGATTTTATGAGGTATCTGTATCTATGCCAAGCCAGAATCTGGTTTCGGGAGAAAGTAAATTTATCGTTTATCCTGATGAAATTTCGGTTGACCAGTCGGCGGTTGTCGCACAATCGAATGTATCCAGGGCTGACGGCAAAGACATCGCTTATATAGGCGTTACGCTTAAAGACCGTTACGGCAATGCCCTGGAGGGACATGACCTGAATTTGATTTCCAGCAGATCCGCGGACAATATCAGTAAATCAACTGTAGGTGCTGTTACCGATGTAAATGGCAGTTTGAATTTCACGGTCAATTCAGCGGAAGCCGGGGTTTCGGTATTTTCAGCGGTTGATCTAACTAGTGGAACTGTCCTTACTTCGAGGGCACAGGTAGCGTTTATCGGGAATAACGCAGATGATATTGGAGGATTTTTCCCATTGGCAGCCGCAGCTTCCGCCGGCCCGATCCACCATTTCGAGATTTCGGATTTACCGGCTACCATAAATCCCAACCAGAATGTAAGTTTCAGGGTAACCGCTAAAGACGCCAATAATCTTACTGTTGAAAATTATACCGGGACCGTCCACTTTTCGGCAGAAGGTGCTAACAGTTCAAATGTAAGTCTGCCGGAAGATTATACTTTTACCGCAACTGAATCAGGCTCACATACTTTCAGCCTGGGGTTGAAATTTACAGTAGCTGGAGATTACAAGATTGTTGTAACCGACATTGATAACCAGCTTATACAGGGCAATAAAAATATCACTGCCGGGGCCGGAGGCGGAGGAACAAACACCCAGCAACAACAGGGGCAAAAGCCTTCGATAAGTACACCAACTCCCGGAACCTATAGCCAAAATGTACAGACAATAAGTGGTAGTGCCCAAACCGGAGCTAATCTCAAAATTTACGATAATGGTCAGGAAATAGGTACTACCCAGGCCAAACAGGATGGAACTTTTTCTTTTCAGACAGCCGCTTTAGCTGATGGTAAGCATAGCGTTTATGTGCAAGCTCTGGACCAGAGTAATAATGTTACAGGTGCCTCGGATCCTGTTGAATTCTCCATAGATACAACTCCGCCAAATGTTGATGAGATCACGTTAACACCTTCAAGCGGAATTAAAGCAAATGATGTGGTTACCATTAAAGTTCTTAGTGAAGAGAATCTTTCACAGGCCGCGGTGGTCTTTAATAACGATATTATTGAACTTTCACCGGGACTTGGGATTGGAGGAACTTATGTGGGTTCAGTGAAGGCTCCTGCTGAAGCTGGTGACTATCCTGTTGATGTTACTCTTGTTGATCAACTTGGAAATGAAGCCACTTACCAGGGGAAAGCGACTATTTCAATTACGGCAAATGGAGGAACTGCGATTATAAATGGGACACAGGAAACGCAACAACCTCAAACCCAGGAGACACAGGAAACACAACAGGCTAATCAGCCACCAAGTCAGGTATTTGGGGTAATTGCCTATGGCGCAGATAAGAAAGTAACACTGGTCTGGGAAGCTGCAACCGATGATGTGATGGTTAAAAATTACCGGATTTATTATGGTACAGATCCGGAAAATCTGGATAAAAACGTCGACACCTGGGATGCCAGCACTACCTGGTATGTGCCGGGACTTGATAACGGCAAAGAATATTATTTTGAAGTTGCTGCGGTTGACGATAGTGGACAGGAAAGTGAACAGCGAAGTGAGACAGTGAGTGCAATCCCCTTTACACTTGAGGTTTCCACCAACGTCACTGAACGTCCAACCGGGCCGATTGGAGGTACGACAACTGAAGATGAATCTCTGTTAAAGGGTGCCGCTCTGGAAGGTTATATGCCTCCTGAAACAGTAAAGAACGGCCCTGAACTTATCTGGATATTACTTGGTAGCGGATTACTGGGTGGTATTTCCAAGAAATTAGGTAAAAAAAAGAATAAGTAAGCTGCACATAATTGGATTTTTTGTAATGCAGCTGTTAATATTCAGGAGCATTTATTCTGTAGATTAAGCATGGCCAATTACCTGTCGGTTTTTATATCAGTGTTTATTGATATATATTCATTTGTCATCATTGCCACGATTCTGATGTCCTGGTTCCCCGGCGGATCTTTTCAGTTAAAATCTTTTTTGAAGGATGTGACTGAACCTTATCTGGTTGTTTTTAGAAACATAATCCCACGAATCGGCATGATCGACATATCGCCGGTAGTAGCCTTAATAAGCCTTGATCTGATTAAATACCTGCTTCTTACGATTATTTCTTATCTGTTTGCCTGATGATTTCCTTTTATAACACCCTAACATCGAAGAAAGAGGTATTCCGTCCAATTAAAGGCAAGTTTGTTGGCCTTTATACCTGCGGACCTACTGTCTATCTTTATGCACATATTGGTAATTACAGGACTTATATTTTTGAAGATATCCTTAAAAGAGTGCTCAGGTTTGAAGGATATGAAGTTAAGCATGTAATGAACATTACTGATGTCGGCCACTTGAGTGATGATGCTGATTATGGCGAGGACAAGGTTGAATTAAGCGCAAAGACCCAAAATAAAACGGCCTGGGAACTGGCCGAGTTTTATACTGATGCCTTTTTGAAAGACCTGGGGAAACTTAATGTAGAAAATCCCGATATCATGCCAAAAGCTACTGACCATATTAAAGAACAGATTGAACTGGTTCAGCTGCTTGAGCGCAAGGGGTTCACCTATAAAACCGATGATGGGATTTATTTTGATGTGGAAAAGTTTGATGATTATGGAAAACTTTCAAAGCAGAAACTTGAGGATAAGCAGGCCGGGGCCAGGGTTGAAGTAAATATGGATAAACATAATCCTGCTGATTTTGCGCTGTGGAAATTTACGGCTCCCGGTGTTAAAAGGCAGATGGAATGGGATAGTCCGTGGGGGCTAAAGGGATTTCCCGGATGGCATATTGAATGCAGCGCTATGAGCACCAAATATCTTGGCCAACCTTTTGATATCCATTGCGGAGGGATTGATCATATTCCGGTTCATCATGAAAACGAGATTGCCCAAAGTGAAGCAGCTCACGGTAAACCGCTGGCTAATTTCTGGATGCATGGTGAGTTTATGATGGTGGAGGGGCGTAGAATGGGTAAATCGGAAGGGAATGCCTATCTGGTAAGTGACCTGGAAACCAAAGGTTTTGACGCTCTGGCTTACCGCTATTTGTGCCTTAATACCCATTACCGGATTCAACTGAATTTTACCTGGGATGCTTTGATTGGGGCCCAGAAAGCGCTTGAAAGGCTTAGGGAACAGGTTCATGAATTTTCCGTAGCGACAATAGGCGAACAGGGAAAAGTTCTTGGTGATTTCCGGAAAGATTTTTGCGATGCGATTGATGATGACCTTAACCTTCCTCAGGCTCTTGGAATTGCGTGGACGATGTTAAAATCGAACCATCAGCCAGAAGACAAGCTTGCTACAATAATGGAGTTTGATAAAGTTTTGGGATTAAACCTTGCTCAAAGTGAGAAGGCCGGAAGTACTGCTACGGTTCAGGTTCCTGATGAAGTGATGGAGCTTGTTTCCAAACGTGAAATTGCCCGTGCCGAAAAAAACTATGGAGAATCTGATCTGCTTAGGAAACGTATAACAGAGCTTGGTTATGAAGTTGAGGATACGCCCAATGGGCCCAAGGTGAAAAAATTGCTGAAAGCCTAATTTTTAATCAGACTGTCGGCCAGTTTGTAGATATCCCCTGCTCCAAGTGTAATAACGATATCAAAGCGTGCGCTGTTTTCTAAAATGTATTCTCTGGTTTTTTCCAGACCTCCGCCGTAGATGGCGTCGGGATGGTTCTGGGATATTTTATCGACAAGGATTTGTTCATTTACTTTTTTCAGGTCGGCGACGCTGTCCCTTACCTTAAAAATGTTGGGAATAATGATTTTGTCTGCGGATTGGAAGGCTGTAGCAAAATCGTCTAACAGATTAAGGGTCCGATTGTACTGATGAGGCTGAAAAACACACAGTACTTTCTTGTCTTTTCCATACTTGTGCCGCAGTGCTTCCAGGGTAGCTTTTATTTCGGTGGGGTGATGGGCGTAATCATCAATAATTAAGGTTTTACCAAGATGCCCTTTGATTTCAAAGCGGCGTTCGGCTCCTGAAAATCCATTTAATGCCTTAACTACTTTGGGGATATCCAGTTTAAGGTGGTGTGAAAGGCAGATAACCGCAGTCGCATTCATCAGATTGTGTTCGCCAGGGATGTTTAAGGATAATTCAGCTATTTTTTTATCATGGAAGAATACCGTTTTTTCTTGCAATCTGAAGTCTGCATCCTGACTTTTGCCGTAAGTTAAAAGATTGGGTTTATGTTCAAGGGAAGACAATACTTTCCGTACATTGCTGTCATCGATATTGGCAATAACAAGACCGCCCTGTTTTAAATTGCCAAGGAACTGGCTAAAGGCCAGACGGTAATCATCAATATCCCTGTAATAATCCAGGTGGTCAGCTTCCACATTGGTTACAATTATTACCGACGGATGATAATTTAAAAAGGCCCTTTTATATTCACAGGCCTCCAGCACAAAATAATCGCCTTCACCAAGTCGACAGTTGTAACCGTTTAACTCTTTCAGCGTTGCCCCAACCAGTACAGTCGGATCCATTTCCCCATTTATTAGGGCCAGTGCCGCCAGTGAAGTGGTGGTGGTTTTGCCATGAGTACCGCAAATGGCGATGGTATCCTTTTTTCTGGTATAAAGGCCGAGGGCCTCAGGATAAGACATTTGGGTAATTTCCATTTGGGCAGCTTTTTCCCTTTCCGGATTGGCAATGGTAATGGCCGGTGAATAGACTAACAGCCCGCTATCCTTGGGAAGGTTTTCTGCAGTATGACCGATTTTAATTTCGATGCCGTCATGTTTAAGTTTTTCAACCGACCTTCCCGTGTTCAGGTCTGATCCGGAGATCTGATGGCCTTCCGCATGGAGAATCCTGGCGAGTCCACTGACTCCAGATCCGCCTATTCCCACAAAGAAGATTTTTCCCGGGAAATTATTAATTGGAGCTTTCTGTTTTTTATTGATGGACATGCTATTAATATTTAAATCTTCAAAATTGATTCCGCCATTTAAGTATAGTATATTTTGTCTGCTTTATTTGGCAACAGTTATGGCTCTGAGGTTAAATCATACATCAAATTTCACAAAACTGGTAATAGTCGGCGAGCTTTTACTGGTGTCATATTTATTGTATATCCTGATGGCCTCTGTTTACAAAAGCTATCAGATTGATATTCACATCAAAAATTTCCAGAACGATAACGAAAGAATTGCCGAGGAAAATAGGCTTAAGAGTGAGGAATACGACTATTACAGTTCCGATGCATATATAGAAAAAATGGCAAAACAAAACCTGGGGCTGGTTAACCCGGGCGAGGAAGTAATTATTATTCCCAAAGAGGATATCAAAACGACTGGGATTGTCGGGGACGAGAACCTTGATGCGGTTAATGAACCGGTGCAGCTTAATAATCCACAACGTTGGTGGAAGTTTTTCTTTGACATAAAGCAATAAAATCTGTAAATTCGGATTGTTCAATTTCTTGCGGATAATGTTTTTTCGCAAGAATAAGCGGCGCGGGGTAGAGCAGAGGCAGCTCGTCGGGCTCATAACCCGGAGGTCGGTGGTTCGAATCCACCCCCCGCAACCAATTTAGACCGATTTGGCTGGGTAGCTCAGCTGGTTAGAGCGTGGGACTCATAAGCCCAAGGTCGGCGGTTCGATCCCGCCCCCAGCTACCAATTTGGCGTATTACTAAATGTTATTACTAATGCGGGCAAATATTTTTTCAGATGGTGAAGAAAAGACCTATATGAAATGGCGCCTTTGGCGTGACAAAGTATTGGAGCCTGTTTTGGCAAAGCTGTCGGCTCTTGGTATCAAGGCGAACTGGGTTACTTATGCCTCTTTTTTGATGGTGTTTCCCTTTATTTATTTTTTTAAATTCAATCCCTGGATTGCTTTTATTTTCATTGTTTTAAACGTAATTTTTGATGGTATTGATGGTTCCCTGGCGCGGTATAAGGGCGCAAGCAGCGATCAGAATGGATTGATGGATACAGTTTTTGATAACTTGAGTTTTTTGGTCTTTTTCATGACGGTTTTTTATTATGGCGTTTTCAGCCCATTCTGGGGGGCACTATATATAAGCAACTACATTGTTCTACTTTTCCTTATAGCCATAGCCAGAAACCTTAAAATAAAAGTTTTTCCGGTCATACGTTCCAGGTATTATTTTTTCCTGTTCCTTCTTATTTTTCTTCTGACCGGATGGAATTTTTTTGATTATTTCCTGGTGATGCTGTCTGTCTACATGGCTATTACAAACGTATTTTTGTTCCAGCGCATTAAATGTACGTTTTAATAATAATAAAGGCGCTGTTTTTTTTCCTGCCGGCATACCTGGCTAATGCGGCACCGGTACTTTTGGCTAAACTGAATGTTTTTAGAGCACTTGCTGTGCCTGTGGATTTGGGTAAGAAGATTGGTAAAAACTTTATTTTCGGCGATACAAAAACTTATAGGGGTATTGTTGGGGGAATAGCGGCTGGCGTTTTTACGGCTTTGGCACAATATCTGATTTTTAGCTATTTGCCGCAGTCACATTACCTTTATCTTTTCAATTATGGATTTATAGATTCCATTCTACTGGGGACTTTGATGGGACTTGGAGAGGGCCTTGGTGATTTAATTAAAAGTTTTATTAAAAGAAGGATTGGTTTTAAAAGTTCGTCAGCCTGCTTTCCATTGGACCAAATGAGTTTTTTAGGATCGCTATTTCTTTCTTTTCTGATTTATTTGCCTCCATTTGAATACATTCTCGCTATCTTAATCATAT
>JAGOLJ010000050.1 GCA_017994125.1 Candidatus Altimarinota bacterium | reverse complement strand
CTGCAGCGCTACTGCAGGCGTTCCCGTTGGTGAAACCTGCAACGGGATCGACGACAATTGCAACGGCGGTGCGGACGAAGGGCTCTCGTGCACCTGCTACCCGACCACCGAGATCTGCGACGGCCGCGACAACGACTGCGACAGCACGGTGGACGAAGGATTCACCACTGGCACCCAGTGCGCTGTCGGCACCGGCATCTGCCTCCGCTACGGCTACAACGTTTGCACTGCCAATCATCTGGCGACGCAGTGCAATGCTGTCGCGGGCGCACCTGCCGCCTACGAGAAGTGCAACAACAATCTGGACGATGACTGCGACGGCCTCACAGACGAAGCTGGCTGTCTCTGATCGATCCAGAACGGAATTGTATGTCCCCTCCGTACGGTTCCATTCATAGCTCCATTGCCTCTTCAGCCGGGTGAGCTGAATGCAGTGGGTTGCTCAATAACACACTCTTCATCGCGGATCTCACCACTCCGCAGATAGGATTGATAGTCCGATTCCAGTCTTAAGGTCATGGATGCCGACGGATTCCCGCAAGGGAGGTCCCAAGGCTCCCACTTAACAGGCCGCTGCTTAATCACTTAACGCGGCCTGTTTCCCATGCCTGTTTTTCATCAAAAATTTTAAACAATTTACATCTTGACAAAAGTATTGTATTAAGTATAATTCACATCCTGTCATAAATTTTAATTAAATACTCATTAAATATTTTTCTATGCAAACACCTGAACAAAGCCATTTGGAGCTTCAGCAGGAAACAACCCCGGTTGTTGTAAGACCTGCCAGACTGAACAAAATAGCTGCAACAACAGCTAAAGTTCTTGCCGGATTAACTCTTGTTGCCGGATTAAACGGATGCGAAAGCGATCCTACCAACATCCCTCTTCCTCAGGCTCCAGCCGGACCTCCCGGAGAACCAGGAGAAAATGCTGGTGGAACAGGTGGATCAGCCGGATCAGCAGGATGCGGTGGATCAGTAAACGTTGGAGGAAATGGCGGAACCGTAAATGAAGGTGGTTCCGGCGGAACAGCTGGCACCGACACCGTTGAAGTAAACGTTGATGTTTATGGCGCCAACATTGGAAATGACGCTCCAGATCAATGGGGCACCTGGACAAACCTTTTAAACAGATACAAGGCTTGTGAACCAAATTGTACAGAAGCCGATGGTTTCTACCATATTGCCCACAACCAATGCGCCTACAACCATCCAAATGAAGGTAAAGCCTACATGGTTGTTGTAACTCCCACAGACAAAAACGGTAACGTTGTAAAAAATGGTCCATGCCGCAACTACGACCTCTATACAAATGGACAGATGTGGGGAGCAGCTGATACTTATAATCAGTCAGCCCAGACCTTCGGGCCATACCAGGGAACAGTATAAATCAGGTATGATAAAAATTCTGACACCTGCCCAAGCCATACTGGTTTGGCAGCCACCGAAAGCTTTAGCGTTGATGCCAACGTCGAGCAGTAGAAATCAGCTTTTACAGATAATTAAAAAGAGAGGCTTCGAAGCCTCTCTTTTTTTATAATCCCCAAATTACACGATCAGCTTTTCCAGCTTCATCATCGCCCAAAGCAAAAATGCAAAAATAATGATTATAAGCACCTGCTGGGTAAGACAGAAGATGCAGTAATTATAAAGCACAAATGCCTCGATATAGGTGAGATAAAGACTGAATCCTATCCCAACGGCGCTAAGCAGAACCATCAAAAATACCACCATTTTAGCCTTAAGGAAGGGGAGTATCCTGTCGAATTTCCAGTCAAGCAAAAGCCCCAGTGAACCTATCAATAAAATCAGATAGGTTATAAATCCCATCACGGCTACAGGTATTTTAAGACCCCACAGATTCAAATAAGACCAGGCGCTTTTATTTACAATGTCACAATTGAACCCGGCGCTAATGTTGCAAAACGACTCTGAATTTGGCTCAAAATGCAGATAAATAAGATAGGCGCAAATCACCATTGCGATCGCTGAAAGCGCCGTAACAACCTTCAACTTATTTCTTACTTTTGATCCAACTAAGTGATGAGCCAACAGATTTCTAAACCTTTCTTTTAAAGTCATATCAGTATTTGTTAGTAGTTAATTTTATTCTTCAAAGCGGCTTCCAAAATTATCTTCCAGCCTTTTGGAAAACTCTTCCAGGGTATATTTATGAAGCTGGGTGCCTTCGTTTTCAATGCTGTATGTTGCGCAGAGCGCTCCAGCCTGTCCGCATCTTTCCAGATTTTTACCCTGGACCAGTCCTGCCAGAAAACCGGCTCTGTATGCGTCACCGCAGCCGGTGGGATCTACAATCTTTGAAGGCTGTACCGCCCGGATATAAAAAACTCCTTCCTTGCCCATAATCGTGCTTCCCTTGTCTCCATGGGTTTCCACATAAATCGGACACATTTCCGCTATTAATTCGGAAGTTAATCCAAGGCGCTTGTTAAGCATTGCCGATTCATAATCATTCACAATAAAGACATTGGAATTCTTTATTCCCCACATCAGCTCTTCATTGCTAAGACCCGGCAGCACCTGCCCCGGATCAAACACAAAAGGGATCCCCAGTTCCTTGCACTCCTGTGCAAACTTCATCATTCTTTTGGGAAATTCAGGTGAAATAATAGCCCAGGCAATACTGCCATATTCCATTGTTTTAAGCGTCTGAGTTGTGTCCACTTCATACATCGCACCTGGATTAAAAATAGTCATCTGATTCTGTTCATCATCTGTACAGATAATCGCCGAAGCCGTAAAAAACTTTTCAGACTGGTAAACGGAATTGATATCAACTCCACACCCTGTTAGCCACTGCTTATAATCATTAAAATCCTTGCCGGTAACCGTCATAATCACAGGCTGTTGCTGCAAAAGTCTAAGGTTATAGGAAATATTCCCGGCACAACCGCCAAAATAAACGTTTTTCGTCTTTGCTGTAATGGCAATATTGTAATTATTGGGAACGATTATATCCTTAAATAATCCCCCATATTTCATTTCATGGTCATAAGCCAGCGATCCCAAAACCAGGATTTTATTTTTTTCAGCCATAGTTATTTATTAATGTAAAAATTACGGGCCAGTGAAATTGCGCGATAATAACTTTCAAAAGTTCCTGCATCCTCCCAATCTCCATCAAAGGTAGACACTTTCAAATCTCCAAGATTCAGATAAGCTTTATGCAGATCCACAATTTCCAGCTCCCCGCGCACGGAAGGTTTTAGGTTTTTGGCAATTTCACAGACTCTGGAATCGTAAGTATAAAGGCCAACAACTGCATAGTTCGATTTCGGTTTCTTTGGTTTTTCCTCAATGCTTACGACCTTATTATTTTTATCAAATTCAATAACTCCGTACCTTTCAGGATCTTTTACTTCCTTTGCGAAAATCAGACCACCTTTTTTAAAATCTTTTATCTGGGCTGAAAAATCCTGACCAAAAAAGATGTTGTCACCAAGGATCATCGTCACATCATCCTTTCCTATAAAATCCTTTCCAATAATAAAAGCTTCAGGAAGTCCCCGTGGTTCTTCCTGTATTTCATAGGTAAATTTACATCCGAACTCTTTCCCGGATCCCAGCAGGTTCAGATAATGACCGGCATACTGCGGGGCTATGATAATCAAAATCTCTTTGATCCCCGCATTAATCAGCGTTTCAATAGGATAATAAATCATCGGTTTATTATAGACGGGAAGCAGCTGCTTGGAGGTTATTTTGGTTAAAGGCATCAATCTTGTGCCTTTTCCTCCAGATAAAACTATTCCCTTCATAAATGATGATTAAGGATTTAAAAATTTTTCCTTGGTCAAATATTCTTCCAAAGCCTCCTGCCACGGGCGCAGCGCCGGAAGAAGATTATTATTTAAAGCCGAAAAAACAGGTCGTGGGGCTGCCCTCTTGTAATCATCAGTCTTACAGGGGACAACATTAACCTTATATCCGGCCTGCCGGAAGATTTCCAAAGCATACTGGTACCAGGACGTCACACCATCATTGGTAATATGGTAAATCCCATAAGGATAGTCGTGCGTTTTCAAAAGCCAAAGAACCTGTTTTGCCAGATCGACAGTATAAGTAGGCTTACCAAACTGATCGTTAACAACTTTTAGCTTAGCGCTTTTCTTGCATTGCTCCAGCATTGTATCAACAAAATTCGGTCCATTTTTGCCAAAAAGCCAGCTCGTCCTGATCAGAAAATATTTGCCTTCACTTTGCTGTTTATCATTCATCGATTCCATCTCTTCCATCAGCAGGTGTTCTCCCAGAGCCTTGGAACGCCCGTATGCGCTAAGCGGTTCAGGTAAGTCATCTTCATTATAGCCCTTTTTCTGTTTGCCGCTGAAAACATAATCTGAACTGAAATGGACCAGCGTTGCATCAATCTCCCTGCACGCCTGAGCTAAAATTCCAACAGCGTAGCCGTTTATGTCATTGGCCAGTTCGGGCTCGGTTTCGGCTTTATCCACATTGGTATAACCGGTCGCATTTATAACAACGTCGGGCTGGATTGTCATAAATTGCTCAAACACATCTTCACGGTTACAGATGTCCAGTTCATCACGCTGAAGCGCCACCACATCCTCCTGATGAAAAGCATCCAGTATATCCCTGCCCAGCATTCCGTTTTTTCCCAAAATTAAGAACCTCATGTTACTAGAATTATTTTAATTTTTTGAATTTAACAACCTCCTTTAACAGGTCTGCTACCTTAACCAGCCTTGAAGTTGGCTCATTTCTAAGCTTCCATTCAACTGACTGCTCCTTCAAAGTGCGCGGACTGACTACAATTCTTAAAGGCATGCCGATTAAATCGGCATCATTGAACTTCACTCCGGCGCTTTCATCGCGATCGTCATATAGCACTTCAATCTTCTTTTTAATCAGGTCATGATAAATGTCATCAGCTGCCTTTCGGCTTTCTTCATCATTCCCAAGACTGATCAAATGGACCAGGAATGGGGCCACCGACTTTGGCCAGATCATTCCTTTGTCATCATGGCATGCTTCCACAATCGTACCGATAAGGCGGGTGTTCCCAATGCCATAACAGCCCATCCAGACAAGATGCTTTTCGCCTTTTTCATCCACATACTGAACATCAAAGTCTTTTGTAAATTTTGTACCCAGTTTAAAAATATTGCCTGCTTCAATTGCTTTGGCTTCTTTTAGGCCGTGACCGCATCTTTTACAGTGAAAACCCTCTTCAACCGAAACCAGATCGGTAAAATCATCAACGGTGAAATCCCTTCCCAGATTAACATTAACCAGATCAACATCCTGTTTGTTTGCCCCGGTCACAAAATTCTTAACCCCCCGTATTGAATGGTCGGCAATAAAGGGCAGGGAAGCATTTCCGGCACCTTTTACCTCTGCCGCATGCTTGATTCCGCCTTCTACCCTCGGCATGCCAACCGGGGAAATATACCCCTGAACAAGCCCCAGTGCTTTCAACTCTTCAGGAGAAGCGGCCCTGACTACTTTGCCAAGGTACTTTGCCAACTTCCCTTCATTAACCTGTAAATCTCCCCTGAGCGCGACCCCTACAAAACCTCCATCATAAGCATAAACAACCGTTTTCAGGATTTTCCATGCTGGCACATTGTGGGCGCGCGCATTTTCATCAACACTAAAACCTCTTCTAATTGGAACTTCTTTCATTGCCTGTTCGGTCTCTTCTTTCTGATCAGGATCACGTACTTTACCTTCGGCGATTTCAAGATTTTGGGCAATATTGCATTTGTCGCAAATAATCAAAGTATCTTCACCAGCTGGTGTAACAACCGAAAATTCATGTGAAAACTTTTCCGAAAAAGCGCCGCCCGAAGCTTCTACAACATATGCGTTAAGTCCGCAGCGGTCATAAACTTTGCTATAAGCTTTTTTTACCTTTTCATAGTACTTGTCGAGATCTTTTTCGTCAGCATGGAAACTGTACATGTCCTTCATGCCGAATTCACGTCCGCGCAGTACTCCCGACTTGGCGCGCGCCTCGTTCCTGAATTTCGTCTGGATTTGGTACAGCATCAGAGGCAAATCTTTATATGATTGGATCTGCTTTTTTGCAAGGGGAGTAACAGCTTCTTCATGAGTAGGTCCAAAAGCAAAATCCTTATCATTAGCCCCTTTGGTCCTGAACATGATGTCATGGTAAACTTCATCCCTTCCAGTTGTTTTCCATAGTTCAATAGGCTGAAGTGCAGGCATAAGGACTTCCTGTCCTCCTACAGCCTCCATTTCTTCACGGATAATCTGGTTAATCTTCTGAAGGACCCTGAGCCCCATCGGCAGATAATAATAAATTCCTGCGCTCAACTGTTCTACAAAGCCGCCCTGCACCAGCAGTTTGGCATTCACCGAGTTGGCGTCATGGGGAGCCGTCTGGGAAGTGCGTCCGAAAAGGTGTTTATAATGCATGATTATACAGTAAATAAGCGACAAAATTTTATCACAGAAGCAGTCTCAAAAAAATAGAACTTTATCGGCTTGCTTTGTGCGGTTGCTTGCCCTGGTTTTTAAATTCAGGCAGCTGGATTTTGGCTTGCAGCTTTTGTACCCAGGCCTGGTGGGTTTGGTACCACTCAAAAGTCTTTTGGATACCCTGCTCAAAAGTAACACTTGGTTTCCATCCCAAAGCCTTTTCCAGCTTGGCAGGATCCATGGCATAACGGCGATCATGGGCCCGGCGGTCTTCCACGTAAGTAATCAGGTCTTCGTCTTTCCCCAGGAACTTAAGAATAAATTTGGTGATTTGAAGGTTGGTATATTCATTATGCCCGCCGATATTATAAACCTCTCCGTAATCTTTACTCTGCACAATGGTATCAATTGCCCGGCAGTGGTCGATTACATAAAGCCAGTCACGCACATTCAGTCCATCTCCGTAAACGGGCAGCGGTTTATTTTCATTGGCCAACTTGAAGAAGAGGGGAATCAGCTTTTCCGGGAACTGGTACGGGCCATAGTTGTTGGAACAGCGGCTGATGGTAATTGGCATCTTGTAAGTTTCAAAATAAGCCATCGCTAAAAGATCAGCAGAAGCCTTTGACGCCGCATAGGGGCAATTGGGCTTTATTGGCGTCGATTCTAAGAAATAGTCCCTGGAACCAAATCCAAGATCTCCATAAACCTCATCAGTTGAAATCTGGTGATAACGCTTTACCTCATGGTCACGGGATGCCAGCAAAAGGTTATGTGTGCCGACAATATTGGTCTGAACAAAGATGTGTGGATCAATAATACTGCGGTCTACATGCGTTTCTGCTGCGAAATTTATTACCGTATCGAACTTTTCTTTCCCAAACAAAGCCTGAACAAAATCTCCGTCTGCAATATCTCCTTTTATAAATTCGACTTTCCCGGCATCAATCAAATCCTGGATATTATCCAGATTCCCGGCATAAGTCAGCTTGTCCAACACAAAAACCTTATCATCGGCATATTTATCAGTATGGAGATGACAGTAATTTGACCCGATAAACCCGGCACCGCCGGTAACCAGTATTTTTTTCATATTTTAAGATTAGACGATGCAATTTTACCCCAGCTCTCTCACTTTGACCAAAAATTCATCATAATTATAAATGTATTTATCTTTTTCATAATTCATATTGGAAATTGCGCAGAGCACCCCGTCATTTGAAATTTCAAAATCTCTCCAGCATAGTCCGTCCATGATAATGGCATCATCAGGGCCATGAAGATTAAATTCTTTCCAGCCCTGGCCGTCATGGAATTTAGCCTTAACATCACCTTGCATGCAGATATAGATTTTCCTTTCACCAATCACCGCGTGCCCGCCACGCTGTTCTTTAGTGTTGGTTACGTAGTAAACGCGTTTCGGTATCCAGTCTATATAATCTTTAAACTCCACCACGCTCAAATCTCCACGCGGATCCCTGTGTGTCGGGATTTTTATCTGTCTTACTT
>JAGOLJ010000049.1 GCA_017994125.1 Candidatus Altimarinota bacterium | reverse complement strand
GTATTCTGATGTCCTTTGCCCGAATAAGGCTAAAAAGACTGCGCCTGTTTATGATTGGCGTTACCGGCTCTATTGGGAAGACCAGTACCAAGGAAGCTGTTTCCCATATTTTAACCAAACGCTACCGTGTGCTTAGGAATGAGAAAAGCTATAATACTGATTTTGGGTTGCCGCTTGCCATCCTAGAACAAAATTCCGGTTTTACTTCGGCCAGCAAATGGCTGTCGGTTTTGGCGGGAGGAATGGTGAAGGCTTTTTTTGGCGGAAGAGATTTGCAGATGATGGTGGCGGAAATGGGCGTGGATAAGCCGGGGGATATGGATACCCTGCTTAGGCTGATTCGTCCGCAGGTGAGCGTTATGACCAATATTAAGCCTGTTCACCTGAACGACCAGCAGTTTAAAGATCTGGATGATATTTTTGATGAAAAGAAAAAGCTTGTTACCACTTTACCGGAAAAAGGAATCGCCATTCTTAATGCCGACGACCCATATCTGGCTTCACTTAGGGGAAAATTGGTGTGCCGGCAGATTTTTTATGGAATGAGCGACTGGGCGGATTTGCGGGTAACTGGAATTAAGAATGATTTTAATGGAATGGAATTCGGCGTTAGTTATAAGGAACAGACGGCCTCGGGCTTTGTGCCTTTACTTGGATCTTTTCAGATTTATGTGATTTTACCGGCGCTGGCGGTGGCTTTGACGCAAGGTTTTGAACTGCAGGAGGCGGTGGATGCTCTGCGCGATTTCCGTTTGCCGGCCGGGAGAATGAGTGTGATTCCGGGGATTAAGGAATCTGTGATTATCGACAGTTCATATAACGCTTCGCCGGAGTCAGTTAAGCAGGCTCTGGATGTTTTGGCGGGGAGCCCGGGACGCCGCATTGCGGTGCTTGGGAACATGAACGAGCTGGGCGAATACAGCGAGGCCAAACATCGCGAGATTGGACGGTATGCGGCGTCCCGGGCCGACATGATTTTTACAGTAGGAGAGCATGCCAAATATATGTCGGAAGAAGCCTTAAAGGCCGGGGTTAAAGATTTTCTGGTGAAACATTTTGACGATGCCATTTACGCAGGCGATGAACTGAGAAAAATCCTGAAAGAAGGAGATATTGTGTTGGTTAAAGGATCGCAGAACAAGGTCCGCCTGGAGCGTCTGGTTAAGATGGTGATGCGCGATCCCGAAAAAGCAAAAGACCTGCTGGTGCGCCAAGATGCCGAATGGCAAAAGATTGGTTAAATAATTACAAATTTCAGGCTAATGAGTTTAACGGTTTTTAAAAAGATCGTAGGGCATAAACCTAAGCTGGCCGAACTGGAAAAGGATTTGCAGCAGGGGAATTTGGCGCATGCTTATCTTTTTGCCGGCCCGTCGGGGGTAGGTAAATTTACGATTGCCAGGACGATGGCCAAAGCCCTGCAGTGCGCTAAAAATTCAGGGGGAGCAGCCTGCGGTGAGTGTGATAATTGCCTGGAAATCGAAAAAGGCATCCATGCCGACACGATCGAGATGGCAGATGACGGCCAATCAATTAAGATTGAAGAGATTCGCGAAATTCTGAATAAGGTCAACCTGACCAGAAACGGCAGTTATAAAATCATCCTGATCAAGAACATTGAAAGAATGGGTATTGAGGCCGCTAACGCGCTGCTTAAGACGCTGGAAGATCCTCCTCCCCAAGTGGTTTTTATGTTAACAACCAACCACCTTAAAGAGATTTTACCTACGATTATTTCCAGAGTCAGGCTGATGCAGTTTGGGGCGCTTAAGAAAACCGAATTGCTGGATTTCCTTACTTCAATGTTTCCGATGGAAGATCCGGAAAACGTGGAGAAGGCTGCCCGTTTTGCCGATGGTAAAGCCGGATTGTCGTTGCGTTACCTTGGTGACCCGGAGCTTATGAATGAACAGGCGGAGCGGAGTGAAACCATTCGCAACTTTTTATATAAACCGGATCTGGCCGAGCAATTTGCGTTTGTAACGGCAATGGTGCAGAAGTCGAAGGATGAGGAAGATAAAGGTCAAATCAATGAGTTCCTGGAAACATTTATGGCGGTGATGCGGTCCGAAATGCTTGAACTTTCAGGCAAAACCAATCAGGAACCTGTGCTTAAGCGGGCTGTCCGTGCAATAAAGGAGGCCCAAAAGGCGCAAGGATTGTTAAAAAATAATATTAATACTAAACTTTTGTTAGAAAACTTAATGCTGGCCCTAAATGAATAATCTAATGAATTTATTGATCGTGATCTTTGGCTTTTGCCTGTTGGCTGTGATTTTTTTGCGCAGGTACCTGATCATGGAAGAAAAGATGGATTTTTTACCTTTTAGCAGAAAAAGAAAACGGCTTGGATCGCTGCTGCATCTGCACTGGCATGGGCATGATACAAAAGAAATAACGGCGGAAGAGATTATTCCGGATGCTACGACGGTTGATCCGAAACTGGTTACAAAGGCGGAGATTTATTACCGCAAGGCGGAAATTATGCTGGGTCGCGGAGACCTGAAGAATGCGGAAAAGACTTTGATACAGGCTATTTCGGTGAATCCCGGTTATGTTGAAGCTTATAGCAAACTGGGGCTTATTTATCTTAGACAAAACCAGTTTAACAAAGCTGAAAATATTTTCCGAAAACTGATCCTGACGATTGCCGATAATGCGACTTTTTTAAGCAACCTTGGTTTGGCCCTTTACAGCCAAAAGAAGCTGGAGGAGGCGAGGGATTATTATAAAAAAGCCGTGGCCCTGGATGATTCAAGGGCCGGGAGATTTTTTAGCCTGGGGCAGATCCATTATGAACTTGGCGAGATAGAGGATGCTATAAACCATATAAGAAAAGCGGTAACAATGGAGCCGCGCAATATTGATTATCTGCTTACCCTGGCGGAATTTTATATCGATCACAATAAACCGGAAGAGGCCAATGAAGTTATTAATGAGGTCCTTTCACTTTCGCCCGGTAATGAAACGGCATTAAAAATGCAGGAGAATCTTAAAAAAGATTAACCTGCCGTGTTTGGCGCCGGTTAACTGATGTTAGTTGGTGAGGGTCTGGGCAACGACGGCCGGTTTTGTTTCTGCCGGCTTGGTGGTTTGCTGGTCAGTAGGGGGAACCGGTTTGTAATTACTAACGATGGTCTCCTTTGTTTCAACGTTATTTTTAGTAAGAAGCCTGTACCATTTGTAATTTAGACCTTTGCCATAAGGGCCATCCAGTTTTACGACGCGTCCGTCGTTAGTGCCATAGAACTTAAAGTAGGCTTCGGAACCTTCCACATAGGACTGGATTAAAAGTGATCCCGGAGTGTCGTTGATGAATTTGAGGTCGCGGCTTCCAGTGTAAACGGTGGCGTCCAGGCCGTTGCCCATGGACTGGGCATAATAAGAAACTTTCCAGGAATGGGGAGCCCGTTCGGTAATCGGGAATCCGGCAATCAGGGCAGCCCTGTAAACCGTTGTGGACACCTGGCAAAGTCCGCCGCCCATTTCCAGTTCAATCTTATTCTGCTTGATGACTTTTTCGGGTTTGAAACCGTTTTTACCATCAACTTCGCCGACGAATTTGTTGAAAGAAAACTCTTCGCCAGGAGCCAGGATCAGGCCGTTATATTTGGATACGCCAAGCTTAATATTGTGCATGCGGTTGGCGGGTGATCCATAATAGGCTGAATGTCCCGTGGCCAGAAGTTCTTTGATACCGAGTTCTTTAAGGCTGTCACTGATGGTAACCGGGGCCTTTTCTACGGCTACGGGAACAGCGACATCTTTTTTGCCGGTATTAATGGCGTCGGTAATGGAGGCCAATAATTCGGGTCTTGAAACAGACCAGCCGTCTTCGGCTTTTCCCTCAATAACAACTTTGCCGTCTTTATCCTGATAGATGTTGACGGGGGAGGTGGGCACTTCAATTTCTTTGAGCAGTTTTTCCTCAAGATAAGGAGTGATGACGGAGCTAACCAGTTTTACATTAATGGTCTCGCCGTTGTCGGCATGGACGAAATCAATTGCGTCGAGGTGCTCGATTGGCTTGAAGTTTAACTGGGCTTTTTCATTTTTAAGGGTAAGCGAATTTTGTAAAAGGGCTACCAGCCGGTCTTTTTGCGCTTCGAGCTGGCTGGCAATGACACTTGGCTGTTTGTCCTGAAGTTTTACTTTGACGATCTGGTTATCAAGGTCGCGCAGGTTGGATGCGAGCATTCCGAAAAGTATGGTCTGATCGATGACCTGTCCGGATTTTTCAGGAATGATTACGTATTTTTTATCCTGAAAAGCAATGCTGGCGTTATGTGGTTTAAGGCCGGTAAGGTTGAACTTTTTTTCCAGGGTGTTTTGGATTTTTTCACGGTCAATACTGTAGAGAACCGGTAAATCCCTTTTAGTCAGAAGGGCGGCGGCAAGTTTGAAGGTGGTATCGTTCCTGAAACTGAAAACCGGCATGGTAAAAGCTGTTTCGTTGGCTTTAAATTTAATGCCGAGGTCTTCCGGAGTGAGGGTTGCCTGGGTGCCCTGATATTCAAAGGTTAAGGGCGTTTTGCTGTAATTGTCTATTTCTGCCAACAGCTGCGTTTTGGCTTTACTAAAAGGAATGTTGCCTACTTTAACGCCTCCGACGGTTGTTCCCTGCAGAACGCGGGCATTGGCATGAAGGTCAAGGGCGACCATGATGGCCGAGACGGCGATGGTTGCAATCAGGGCTGTGCCTCCAATCTTAAAGAGTTTCCAGAGGTTTTCCCTGATACGGGTATAACGATCGTGATCGATTTCAAAATCAAATAGTTCTTTCCAAAGATAATGTTTTACCGATTTGACCGATTCATTGATTTTGGATGTCTTTTCCGGTACCGCACCCGATTCGCGGGAAGGAGATTCCGGTTTGGCTGCGCCCGCGGATTTAACCGGTGTAGCCTTGGAAGATTTGGATGTTTGCTGATTTTTAGTTACGGCTGCGGATTGGTCCAATCCTTTTTTGTTACCGGCTTTGGCGGCAGATTTTGAATTTTTCTGCTTTTTTTGATCGACCTTTTTGATAACCTCAAGGTGGATTGTGCCAGGCTTGTTGCGGGAATCCGTTACCTGTTGGTCGACAACGCCGGAGCCTGTCATTTCTGAGCCGGCTTGTTTTGCGGGTTTCAGGTACTTGGATTTCTTGTTTTTTCTGGTTTTCTTTGCCATTTAAAATTTTACTTATTGTGATTCGGGTTGTTCTTCAAATTGTTCTTATTGCGCTTCGGTGGGAATTCTTTTTACTTCCTGCTTATTCTCAGCCCCCTGTTTAAGGGCGTTTTTCTTGCGGCCAAAAAATAATCCTCCCAGTTTTCCGCCTGCCTTATTTTTATTGTCTTTTTTGGGGCCAACAGCGATGCCAATAACTGAACCTACGGCAACTCCGACAATAGCTCCCATGACCAGACTGTCGATTCTGCCCTTTTTCTTTTGGGGCTCATCTTTGGCCTGCTGCTCGTTTTCAATAACTTCAGCGGATCCGCCAGCAAGGCGTTCACGTTCTTCCTGCTCGCGCTTTAAAGCGGCTACGCGCAGAGCTTCCTCTTTCTGTTTCTTTTTTTTCTTTCCGAATCCGAACATGGTGTTTTTGTTAATTGTACTGAATGTAGATGTTGAGGCCGCGGATGAATTTTATTGCACTTAGAGCGGCATTGCAACCTGCCCCAACGCTTACAGCAACTTGCGGAGCTGAACCGGTACAGTCGCCGGCGGCATAAATGCCTTTAAGGTTGGTTTCGCCGTGTTCATTTATTTTCAGGTAGCTGCCGTTTTGCTCAAGTCCAAGCTTTTTAGCGAAAGAGTTGGCGCCGGCGGTGCCGATAGCGATGAAGAATCCTTCAAAGTCCATTCGGCTGCCGTCCGCGAAGACGGCTTCTTTAGCTGCCACCTGGGCGGCCGCTTGGGCTCCCGGTGCTGGCAGGCCCCCGGCGCTGATTTCAACGATCTTTTCGGTCCGGGCCAACTTAATCCCGTTTTTATCCAGCTCGGTGACCAGGCTTTCGTTTATCAGGAAATCCCGGCCGTGGCTGAGGATAGTAATGTCTTTGCTGAAACTATGCAACTGAATTGCTTCTTCGGCGGCGTAATTGCCGTTGCCGATGACGGCGATCTTTTTATTGCGGAAGAAGAAGCCATCACAGGTGGCACAATAGGAAATGCCTTTTCCAGTGAGCTCTTTTTCGTTTTTGATACCACTTAGGGCATAGGACTGGCCAGTGGTTAAAATGATGGTTTTGCCCTGATAGACGGCTTGATTTTCGTCTTTAACGGTGAAGGTGCCATCAGCCTGGGGCTGGATGTCGACAATCTCGGCGGGATAATGTTCTGTTCCAAAAGATTTGGCGTGTTTAAGTCCGCGTTCGTTTAGTTCCGCTCCGGTTATTCCTTCAGGGAAGCCGAAATAATTACCAATGGTGTGGGCTTTATAAAGGTTGCCCTTCTGGTAATTGCCAAAGACAGCGGTTTTTAGCTGTGCGCGGGAAGCGTAGATGGCCGCACTTAGACCGGCGGGGCCGCAGCCGATGATGAGGACGTCGTACGTGGGGGCGTGTAATTCCGCAGATGCCGGAAGATTCCCTGTGGACATAAAATTAATCGTTTAAGAATTCCGTTTTGCTGGTCTATTTTACAGAAAAAGCCTGCATCGCGACAAGGCAGAATTAGACTGCTTTTTCTAAGTACACTCAACCTACTTCTTGGCGTAATCGGTACTTTGGGTGCGGCGAATTACGTTGATTTTAATTTTACCGGGGAAACCAACATTTTCCTGGATGTCGTCGGCGATGCTGCGGGCAAGATCGTTAAGGTCGTCATCAACCAGTTCGGCGGGATCCACCATGACGCGGACTTCACGGCCGGCGCTGATGGCGAAAGCTTTACTTACTCCTTCGTAAGAGGTGGCAATGTTTTCAAGAGCGCGGATCCTTTCAAGATATTTATCGAGTGATTCGGCGCGGGCGCCCGGACGTCCGGCAGAAAGCGCATCAGCGGCTTTGACAATCATGGCTTCAGCTGTTTGGATGGGGATGGAGTCATGGTGGGTCCAGGCGGCGTGGACTTCTTCGGCCGAGAATCCAAATTTTTCCATTAATTCTTTAGTAAGAACGTCATGAGGGCTGTTGACTTCATGGTCGATGGCTTTGCCTAAATCGTGGAAGAATCCGCCAATTTTGCAGGTTTCCATGTTAAGTCCAAGCTCGCTGCCAAGCATCATAGTAAAGGTGCCGACTTCAAAAGAGTGTTTGAGGATGTTTTGTCCGTAGCTGGTTCTAAACTGCAAACGTCCAACTGCGCGGAAAAATTCATCGGGGAATTTGCGATTCATAAGGTTGAGCCTTTTGACAGTTTCCTTACCGATGGCTATGAAAGTTTTTTCGGTTTCAATTTCGGCTTCTTTGATTTTGGCTTTGACCAGTTCGGGAGTGACGTTTTTCTCTCTTAAAAGCTTATTGATGGTTTCGGCGGCAATGTGGCTGCGGACCAGATCATAATAAGAAATGATAATGGTGTTTGGGGCGTCATTAAAGATGATGTCTACTTCGAGCAGCTGTTCAAGCAATTGCAGGGTCTGGCAGTTTTGGCCAATAACACGAGCTTTGAATTCATCACGCGGAACGGTGATGATGGTTGCCCTTTTTTCCACAGACGTAGGATTGGAATATCTTTGAAGGGCATTTACGATAATGTTTTTGGCGATGGCCTCGCGATCTTCAAGTAGGGCCTCTTCATGTTTTTTTAGTTTTTCGGCGCGTTCCAGTTCAAGGTCGCGGCGAAGTTCCTGCATTAAAGCTTCTTTCATTTCTTCCGGCGTTTTTCCGTTTTTTTGACTAAGCCGGACGATAAAATCCTTTCTTAGCTGTGCGTTTTTTTCATTAAGGGAGGTGATGAGTCCGTTTTCATAATCAATGATGGTTTTGATTTCACTGTTTTTGGACGTTTTGGCGTTTAACTGCTCTTCCTTGCTATGAATAAGGTTTTCAATCCTTTTAAACTGTTCTTTCATCCGGTCTTCATCGTTCTTTGATCTGATTTTAATATTTTCAATTTTAACCGCGGATTCATCGTGGATCTTTTTTATCTCGGTGTTGGTGTGGTTGAGTTGTTCCTGCGCCTTTTGCTGGTATTCATCAACACTTAAGGGCCTTGGGGGTCTGATTAAATATAGTCCCCCTAAAAGTCCGGCTACAAAGGTTACCCCTCCAGCTAAAATGGTTATAATGTCTAAA
>JAGOLJ010000048.1 GCA_017994125.1 Candidatus Altimarinota bacterium | reverse complement strand
AAGTATTGGGTCGGTTGCTGTTTTTCTGACGATTATGCTGATTGGTGTTACGCTGACTTTTGAGATTTCTTTTGGAGCGATTTTGTCTTTTTTAAGGCCTCAAATTAAAATCGTGAGGAAGCGTGAAGTGCGTGCGCGTGAGGAGCTGAAGGAAGTGCCCCAGGAAACAGGTGAATATGACGAGGAGGAAGAGCTGGGAGAGGTTGATTATTCAGATGAGGATTTTCAGCATGAAAAGTTTAAATCACGGGCCGAAGATAATGGGGAGTTTGTGACGATTAAACGCCCCGTGGTTACTCCGTCGGTTAGCAAAGAGAGAAAGATAGAGATTCTGGAAGAGGAGGAGCAGCAGGTTGGTTCTGTAGGAGAAGGTGGTGATCTTGCTGAGTTTAAGTGGGCGCCTCCGTCATTTGATCTTTTAACGCCGGCGGTTCCTGATGTAGCGATGGATGATGGTGTTTTGCAGGATAATGCCAAGAAAATTAAGGATAAGCTTTATCAGTTTGGACTGGAGGTGGAAATGCATGAGGTTCATGTTGGACCGACGGTCATTCAGTACACCCTGCGGCCGCATGAAGGTATAAAATTGTCGAAAATAACCGCTTTGAAAAGCGATCTTGCCCTGGCACTGGCTGCCAAATCAATTCGTATAGAGGCGCCAATTCCCGGTAAGTCACTGGTAGGTATTGAGGTGCCTAATGATCATCGTTCAGTGGTTCATTTGCGTGAGATGCTTGAAAGCAAGGAATATAGTGAAATCAAATCCAGTATGCGGTTGCCGCTGGGAAGGGACGTTGCAGGCAAGCCCGTTTGCGCAGCTCTTGATTCTATGCCTCATTTATTGGTGGCTGGAGCAACCGGTTCAGGCAAATCAGTTGGGATGAACTCATTTTTGCTTTCATTGATTTATCAGAACTCACCAAACGATCTGAAGCTGATTATGATTGATCCCAAAAGAGTGGAATTGACTACTTATAACGGTATTCCTCATCTTTTAACGCCGGTAATTACTGACCCTGAAAAGGCGGCTATTTCGCTTCGATGGGCGGTAGTTGAAATGAACAGGCGTTACCGCCTTTTGGAGGAGCACGGTCACAGGAACATCACAGAATGGAATCAGTGTAATGATGTCCACCATGAAGAGACCGGTGAAGTGGGGCATGTGCGTATGACCAATATTGTCCTGGTTATTGATGAAATGGCGGACCTGATGATGGCTGCATCAAAGGAGGTTGAAGCTTCCATTTGCCGAATTGCCCAGATGGCGCGTGCGGTGGGGATGCATTTGATTGTGGCTACCCAAAGGCCTTCAGTTGATGTTATTACAGGCCTGATTAAGGCTAATATTCCCACAAGAATTGCTTATGCTGTAAGCTCATCAATTGATTCCAGAACGATTCTTGATACCGTTGGTGCAGAAGATTTGCTGGGTAAAGGTGATATGCTTTATCTGGCAGCAGATGCAAGCAGTCCTGTGCGTATTCAGGGGGTATATGTCTCTTCCAAGGAGATTGAGAAGGTTGTTAATAATGTTAAGGCCTGGGGGATTGCTCCGTCTTATGTTGATGAAATAACTTCGCCTAAGGTGGCTCAGCAGAAAATATCGGGGATGCCCGAAAGCGATTTGGCGGAAATGGATGATGAGGAACTGTACGAACAGGCTTTGCACGTGATTATGGAAACAAGGAAGGCATCGGCGTCTTTGCTGCAAAGACGTTTAAAGCTGGGGTATGCCCGCGCTGCCAGATTGTTAGACCAGATGGAGCAGAATGGCGTGATTGGCCCGGTTAACGGGGCGAAACCGAGAGATATTTATATTTGATGTTTTTGTTGATTCTTCCTGTAATCCGGGTGATGTTGATGGATTATCATTTAAGGCTTTTAAGCTTGACATTTTTGACTCAAAGGTTAAAATATGTCCCTATAACTTTTAATTAAGGTTATGTTAAAAGATACAGTACAATTAGACACGGGCCCCGAGAAAGATTCCAGAGGGCAGAAATCACTTGATAATACTTCAACCGGGGCATCAACGGTAAGTTCATTGAGAGGGGTTTCCCGTAGTAAGGTGGCAGGAGTTTTAGCCATGTTAACGGCTTTATCAGGGGTAAGATGTACACTGAATATGATGGGGGAAGGCAAACCTCTGGATGATGCGATGGTAACTGATTGTGGAGATGCGAATCAGGAAAAAGGAACTGGTGGAACGGGTGGCACTGTGACCCCCTGGCCGGAAGCTGGTGATGAAGATGTTAAGGATGGAGGCGTGATAGATGTTGCTGTTGACGTTCCTAATGATTGTCCTGATTCTACTGTAGATGGTGATGCCGGTGTTGATGTTCTTGAAGAAGTTGATGCGGCTGGAGAGGATGTTGTGATAGATGTTGCGGATGAAGATGTTGCCCAGGATGTTTCTGAAGAGCCTGATGTTAGTGATGCGCCCGAGGATGTGGCGGAAGAAGATGCTGGACCGAAATATGAAGCAGGGGTTACGGCGATTGAATATGATCCAGAAATGGGGTGTTATAAAGTGATGTATTTGATGAATAACTATACTGTCGTCCCAAATTTTTCATCTAGTAATGATAATTTGTGTCAGCAAGATCAGATAATAACAACCGGAATTTTACCTAATGATATTGTAGAGTTATGGGTTAATGGTTCTAATATGTATGATGCTGGTTTAAATATTGACATTAGCCAGGCTAGATTTGATCTATTTAATAATATATATCCTGTAAAGGTTGAAGGACGATGTAGTATGTATTCTTTTCCTCCTGATAGAAGCCAAATGGCAACTGAATATAATAATTCTGCTGGCTTTGTAAATTTGGCGTCATTTCCGGTTCAGGATTGTGGACAGTTATGTAAGTCTTATGTTTATGGGATTGATCAGTCCTGTAATGCAAAAGTGTATAAGATATATTTTTAGTTTGTTTTGCATTAAAATCTGGTCATGCCAAAAAAAATCCTTGTTACTGGTGGTGCCGGATATATTGGTTCACATGCAGTCAAAGCTCTGGTAAAGGGCGGATATGATGTGACGGTGTTGGATAATTTGAGTAAAGGACATAAGGAAGCTGTGGACAGTAGAGCAAAGCTGGTTGTGGGCGATTTAGGTGATGAAGGTTTTCTTAGTGGAGTTTTTGAGAATGGGCAGTTTGATGCGGTCCTTCATTTTGCGGGACTTATTGAGGTGGGACTTTCCATGAAGGAGCCATCGCTTTTTTTTGAGAATAACCTGCTTAACGGGGTAAAATTACTTGAGGCGATGCGTAAACATCAGGTTACTAAGATAATTTTTTCATCAACTGCCGCTGTTTATGGCTATCCGGAAATTGTTCCGATTAAAGAGAGTGCGGTTTTGAAACCAATTAATTTTTATGGCCAATCAAAGCTGTTTTTTGAGCAGGCACTTAAAAGCTATAATGATTTTTACGGGTTCAGGTATGTTGCGCTTCGCTATTTTAATGCGTCAGGAGCCAGTCTTTCTGGTGAGATAGGGCAGGATTATCAGCCCGAGACTCATTTGATTCCACGGCTTGTACGGGTTTTACTGGGGAAGGATGCCAGTTTTGGTGTTTTTGGGAATGATTATAAGACCCATGACGGGACATGTATCCGTGATTATATCCATGTGGAAGATTTGGTGGATGCCCATTTAAAAGCTTTGGATTATTTGTTTGAAGGTGGTAAGAGCGATGTCTTTAATCTTGGAAATGGAGAAGGATTTACTGTTATGGAAGTTATTAAGATGGTTGAAGAGGTTACCGGGAAGAAGGTCCCATTGAAAATCATGGAGAGAAGGGAAGGTGATCCCGATATCCTGGTTGCCGATTCTTCAAAAGCTAAATCTGTTTTAGGTTGGCAGGCTCAACATTCCAGTCTGGAGGAGATTGTTGGGACAGCCTGGAAATGGTATTGCAATAAGCCTAATGGCTATTAAAGATTTGATTTTTAATTGCTGATTCCCAGATAGGCTAACTGGAGCGTCATGAAGACAGTGATGGTAGCTGCAATTAAAAAGGCGACAGCTGTTAGCATTCCGATTGACGCTATTTTTTTCGGCAGGTCGTTCTGATATTTTTTTAACGAAAACAGTCCCAGTATTGATGAGCCAAGTGAACCGGTTATTCCTCCGTAGAGGTTAGGGACAACTTTTAAAATAAGGGCAATGATGAGCAGGCTTAGGAAAAATCCACAGACAAAGAAGGTAATTTTTTCCCACACACTTATTTTTTTTGCTGGTTCGGCCTTGGCGCCGGAACTGTGATGGCTGCTGTTAGGCATAAGACAGATGATATTTTAGATTTAGGCGCCGTGGCATTTTTTGAATTTTTTGCCGCTGCCGCATGGGCAGGGATCGTTTCGGCCAGCTTCCGGGTTTTTGGGCTGTCCCGGCTGTCCGGCTTTTACCATGACGGGGTTGCTGCCTGCTGATGTTTGCTGGGCCATATTGCCCTTGGAGCTTCCGCTTAAGACTGAATCGATCTGGTCGGAGTTGGTGACAAGGATTTTTGGTTCGTTGGATTTAAGCAGATGTTCCGGCAGTTGTTGTTTAAGATTTAAGCGGAAGAGAGTGTTGATAGTGTTGGCTTGAATATCGCTTAAAAGTTTGGATAACATGATGAAAGCTTCTTCTTTATATTCAATAAGCGGGTCGCGCTGGCCATAACCGATCAGGGAGACGCTTTCTCTAAGATGCTGCATGTTGTCGATGTGTTCCATCCAGAGCGTGTCTATAACATTAAGGTTAACACTGCGCTCGATTTGGCGCATGATCTGTGGATCTTTTAGCAGGTCTTCTTTAGCGGCGTATTCTTGGAAAAGGTGTTTTTTAGCTGCTTCAATAATATCTTCCTGGCTGCTTAAATGCTGGATTTGTTCCAGTTTAAGAGGATTTTCCGGATTCTTATGGATGGAGTTAATATCGTTAACGATTTCATGGTAAGCCCAGGCACCATCTTCGTTTCTTTCGTGGGTATGTGCCTGCACAACCTTTTCAGCCTCCTGCTCAATTATCAGGATGATATCGTTTTTGATGTTGTCGGAATTGAGAACTTTGCGTCGGCGCGAATAGATGATTTCACGATGTTTGTTCATAACATCGTCGTATTCAACCAGGTGCTTTCTAATGTCGAAGTTGTGTCCTTCCACTTTTTTCTGGGCTCCCTCGATGGCGTTGCTAATCCATTTGTTCTGGATTGGCATATCGTCTGGCATTTTCAGATATTCCATCATGCTCTTGATGCGGTCGGAGCCAAAAAGTCGCATTAGGTCATCTTCCATTGAAACGAAAAACTGGCTTTCACCGGGGTCTCCCTGACGTCCGGAACGTCCGCGTAGCTGATTGTCGATGCGGCGTGATTCATGACGTTCTGTTCCGATGATAACTAGTCCACCTAAGTCTTTTACATCCGGTCCAAGCTTGATATCGGTTCCGCGACCAGCCATATTAGTGGCAATGGTGACAGCACCTTTTTGACCGGCTTTAGCGATGATTTCAGCTTCTTTTTCGTGGTATTTGGCGTTAAGTACTGTGTGAGGCACGCCTTCCATTTGGAGTAGCTTGCTGAGAACTTCTGACCTTTCAATTGAAATGGTACCTATCAAAACGGGTTGTCCTTTTTCATGCAGTTCTTTAACGTGTTTGGTTACGGCCAAGTATTTGCCTTTTTGATTTTTGAAAATCATGTCCGGATGGTCGGCGCGATGGATAGGTTTATTAGTTGGAATGGTGATTGTATCCAGACGGTAAATTGACAGGAATTCTTCAGCTTCAGTCATGGCGGTACCGGTCATACCAGCCAGTTTTTTGAAGAGGCGGAAATAGTTTTGGAAGGTAACTGTTGCAAAAGTCCGGCTTTCGCGTTTGACTTCAACTTTTTCTTTGGCTTCAATTGCCTGATGCAGACCGTCGGAATAACGGCGTCCGCTCATAAGACGTCCGGTGAATTCATCAACGATAATGATTTCACCTTCCTTAACTACGTAATCAACATCTTTTTTGTAGACGGTTTTGGCTTTGAGAGCCTGTTCAAGATGGTGAACCTCCATGAAACCGGCATCGGTATAAATGTTATCGAGTCCGAGTTTTTGTTCCATTCTGGCAATTCCTTCTTCGGTAAGAGTGGCTGTTTTAAGCTTTTCGTCGATTACGTAATCAGTATTTTCTTTCAGATCATCTACCAGCTGTGCGTAACGAAGGTATTTGTTGGTTGATTCTTCGGCTGGGGAGGAAATGATTAGAGGGGTTCTGGCTTCATCAATCAAAATGGAGTCAACTTCATCCACAATGGCGTAGTTGAGTTCGCGCTGGACCATGCTTTCCAGACTGGGAGACATGTTGTCGCGCAGGTAATCGAAGCCAAATTCGTTGTTGGTGCCGTAGGTAATGTCGCAATTGTAGGCATATTTCTTTTCTGCGGAATCTTGGCCGTGGGTGATAATGCCAACGGTTAGTCCAAGTTTGTTGTAGAGTCCACTCATCCATTCGGCATCGCGGTGGGCCAGGTAGTCGTTAACGGTTACAACATGAACTCCTTTTCCGGTTAAGGCGTTAAGGTAAACCGGCATTGTACAAACGAGGGTTTTACCTTCACCAGTTTTCATTTCAGCGATTTTTCCCTGATGAAGAACAACACCACCGATCAGCTGGACATCGAATGGCACCATGTCCCATTCTCTTTCAATGTTGCGAACGAGCCATTTCTGTCCGACCAGCTTTTTACAGGCGAATTTGACCAGGGCAAAAGCTTCGGGGAGCAGATGATCAAGAGTTTCTCCTTTCTGGATTCTTTCTTTGAATTCAGCTGTTTTGGCAGGAATATCTTCTTCTTTGAGATGTTGTTCGTAGTCTGCAAAAATTGCATTTATTTTCTGAATGGTCGGGAGGATCTTTTTAATATCTTTTTCATTGGGATCTCCGAGGATTTTATTGAGTAACTGGATAATCATTTTTGAGTTTAGGTAAATTAAATCAAGCGCGTATAGTTTATGCGTTTTTTGCTGTTAAATCAATGTTCTAAGTTATTCCTTATATCCCTTGAATAAAACTCCAAAAGTTTTGAGGATGATTTTGATGTCCAGCCACAGCGACCAGTGTTCAATGTAATAACTGTCCAGTTTTACTTCCTGTTCAAAATCGAGATCACTGCGCCCGCTAATTTGTGGCAATCCGGTGATGCCGGGTTTTGTAGTCAAAACAAATTTGTGATGTTTCTGGTATTTACTGACTTCTTCGGGCAGATGCGGGCGTGGTCCTACCAGGCTCATTGTTCCATTCAGAACGTTGAAGAGTTGTGCCAGTTCATCGATGCTGTATTTGCGGATAAAGCGGCCGACCCGGGTAATGCGGGGGTCGTTTTTGATTTTAACCAGCGGTGTTCCTTGGCGGGTGTTTTGTGCGGCTAATTTGGTGTAGCGAAGGGTGTCGGTATTTGGCAGCATCGAGCGGAATTTGTAGAAGTTGAATAGTCGTCCATATTGGCCCACTCTTTTGACTCTTGATCCATCATCCAAACGGGTAAACAGGATGGGCCCTTTGGAATCTAGCTTGATGGCAATAGCTGTGATTAACATGATTGGAGAAAGCAGGGTGAGGCCAATGGTTGCTCCAATCAGGTCAAAAATTCTTTTAAGCACTTTGCCCCAGCCATCCAGAGGGGTTGGTTTTACCTGGATGATAGGGATGCCGTCGCGTGTTTCTACTTCAATGTTGGTGTGGTAGAAGGTTAGAAGGTCGGGGACGAAGCTGTATTCAAGGTGGTGCTCACGGCAGAATTCTACGATATCGGTGCTTTGGGTTTCAGAAAGTCCGGATTTTGTCTGGATGATTTCTTCGATCTGATATTTTTGAATAATGGCTTCCAGGTTGGTAATTTTTCCCAGATAATTGATAGGAGCTTTTTCGTATTCCTGATCATCAATGACGCCGACGATTTTGTAGCGGCTGTCTTTTTTTAGCTGATGGATCAGCCTTTCAGTAATGTTATTGTTGCCGATAAATAGCAGTTTTTTTCTGCCAATGTTGTAGTGGAGCAGTATTTTTTCAACACTATTAAGGAGGATACGGGAGGCTCCAATAAGGATGGTTGCGAAAAGGGTGGTATAGCCAAGGAAAAGGCGTGAAAACGGCAGTGTACGGATAATGAAGAACCAGGTGATGATTATCATCAGCCAGGCGGCATTAAGAATCACGACCTGGCTCAGTTCTTTGGCTAGGCGGGGTGTGTTTTTAAGTGAATA
>JAGOLJ010000047.1 GCA_017994125.1 Candidatus Altimarinota bacterium | reverse complement strand
GGTAAAGATGCCGGCGATGTTGAAGATGTCGGCGCGGAAAGAGCATCATCATAAACGATAGATGGAGGCGCGGGCTGCGCTGAGGGGGCATCTGAAGGGCTGGCAGACTGGCCAATTAAAGTTGGGAGCTGCCCTATTTGTGCCCGGGAAAGCGGTTGCCCCGGGAACACTGGAATAAGCTGTGTGCCGTTTTTGCTGAGGGTAGGTTCGGCGGAGGCTATGGCCTGTGTAACAGCGGAAGCTATGGTGCGTGCTTTGCCGGGATCACCAATAATCACTTCCGGGCTCATGGAATCCGGAATATCAGAAACCCTGGAAGAAAGATCCAGAGGGACATGGTTATGGGCTTCAAGACCATAATCAGCCAGGGCTTTTCTTACGAAGACAATGCGGTCATAAAACTTATCCTGGCCATCATTAAACAAGGCCGTGATGATTTCATGTAAGGCCTGATTTTGTGAAAGCGCTGGTAACTCTTTGGCATTTATAAGACGCGCCGCCAGTAAAAAGTAAATCTGCCTTTTGATAAAATCCTCTTTGGGCAGCTGAACAGATTTGGCCTGATTGTGCGGATTTACAATGCTACGCCCCTGGTTTTCGGCCAGGAAATTCAGCCTGGATTTAATCAGTTCCCTGATCAGCTGAAAAGTTCCCTTATTCTTCTGGTATTCAAGAATTTCTTCATCAGTGAGGAGTTTTCCTACTTCCAGTGGAGCCCCGCCAATGCGATCTTTAAGCGTCAAAAGAACTTCGTTAAAGGGGCCTTCTTTTTTTGCCGACTCCAAAAGCTCCTGAACAGTCATAGTATTCAGGGCTTGTTCTTCAGCGGAATCAAAGTTAGGATTTTCACCAACGTGAAGAATATACCAAACATCAAAGAGGTCCTTTCCGATTTTCCCAGATATCTCCGTAAGCAATTTTTCCCTTTCCTCCGGCAAAAGAGCTTCGGAGGCACCTTTTAATTGATCAACCATAAATCATGCATAAATTTGTGCAGGGCGTAACTTTATCACTTTTACACTTTTTGTCAATAAAATATGGGGTATCAGCCCTGAGCATAAAGCTATAGGCTATAATGTAGTTTTAACATGATTATTACGGCTTTTGGGGAAGCGGGAAATGGGGCAACGATTCTGACGAAAGCCAATTTTGAATGATCTTTTTGCTATTAAGCCAACTTGCAAAATGGAGCGTTTCCCGCGGTGTATGCTCATCATAATAACCAATACTAAGATTGGCGCCGCAAATATCGCGTGCCAACGCGCATATGTCTGTTTCGGACTCACGGTCTGGTTCTGAAAAACCGGTCGTGGATGAAACATAAGCCCGAAATTCCGGCGTTCCTACGTTATAAGCCTTAAAATCACTTTGCCCCCGGCGATCAAGTTCAATCATGAAATGATGTTTCTGGATATCGTGTGCCAGATGCGGATGGTTTTTGATTAAATTGATGGCTCCAAGAAGTCCTTTTTCTTCACCGGCCGTTACAAGCAGCGAATGTCCCGAGTCTTTTTGGCCCCATAGCATGACGAGACCGGCGCGATCATCCGCCCCAATGCCAAGGTTGGGAATGGCTGATTTGAAGATGCCGTTTTCATGAAAACGGGCCAGGGAAAAGTTCCAGTAAGGAGCCTGCGAAGATGATGATGCGGTAAATGTGTGGATAGTCGATTTGACCGGAAGTGGCCGGTGTATGCCATCAAGCCCGGTTGAACAGCGGTAGTCCGGGTAATCATCCCAGACGGTGTCGGCGTGGGCTACCAACAAGACTCTATCCTGACGTGTTCCTGGCACGTATAAAAAGCCTGTGTCGTTTTTTCCACCGCTTATAACCTGATGTTGCGGTGATTGGAGCTTGTTAAAGGTGGCAAAGATTTCATCCAGGCGCATCCTGAAAAAAAGCTGCAGACTAAGTATATCCGGGCAGTCGCGCTCATGGAGGGAATCAATGACGAGGTCGCGTGGGGCGCTTGTTAATGGAGATCTTTCCATATTGATATTAAGGGTGGAACCTTAGCACTATGGGATTATTTTTGCAATTTTGAAATTAATCTATATAGTCAGCGAAAATATTGTAATGGTTAAAGCGTATTTAGATTTAAACAGTTAAATAATTTTTTTTAGATGGAAAACAAGAAATTTGATCCAATGGCTGAGACACAGATAGCTCTAAAAGCTTCAGCGGTTGAAGAAGCTGCGGGATTAAGGGCAAAACCACTTTCAACATCGCGGGCGCTTTCAATGGATATCCAAAAACAACGATCGCGGACAACGGGTAAACTACTGGCATTTATGGCCGGAGTGGGATTGGGTGCGGCGGGTGGTATTGCCGGGACCTATGGAGCTATGCGACATGGCGGTAATAGCGAATCCAGGACTGTTGCTGTTTTACCCGCGGTTTCGGAATCTGCTTCGAACTTTACTGATGCTAGAGCGGCCAATGCTGAAACAAATGCACAGCCGGAAAAAGATGATCTGCCTGATACTCCGGAAAAGCTGGCCAAAATTCTGGCTGAATTAAAGATAAAAGCGACTGAAGCAAACTTTTCACAAAAAGGCGGAGCTCTGCAAATAAAGATGGTTGAGAAAGAAACGGAAAATGCCGCAGATCCGGCAGTGAAGACATCACCAGATGCCAACAAATACAGGTGGATTGAGGTTCCACATTTGATTAAAGACAGCGATATCCTGATTGCGATTAAAGTGGAGAAAGGCCCTTATCTTGGGCTTTTACAGTTTATTGGGGCGCAACCTTTGAGCAAGATTGCCGATAGTGATAATCCCCAGATTATTTACGCATATTACCATTGTTCCGATTCAGCCAGCATCCAGAGCCGCGGTGCCGCGGCGGTGCTAATGGATCCGGCAGCAAAAAACAAACCGCATTCGGGGATTAATGGAGGGCGTGGCAAAGCCTCAACCAGGAACGCAAGTCCGTTCCTGGTTACGAAGAGTTTTACGTTGCCGAAGTGCTGAATGGATGTACCGGGAGCCGGGCGGCACCGGAACCCGGTGCTGGCCGGCTCCCGGAGCTTAATTAGGCTTCGACGACGATTGGGAGAATCAGCGGATGGCGCTCGATTTTCTGGTGAATGATTTTATCCAGATTTTCACTGATATATTTTTTGACTTCACCGCGCTTGGCATCGGGGCGTTTTTCGATGACGGTGCGATAGGCGCTTTCGGTAGCTGTTTTAATGACGGCAATGATTTCTTCGGATTGCTTCATGTAAACAAATCCGCGTGAGATAACTTCAATTTCTCCTTTAATCTTTTTGGATTTTTCATCAACATAAATCATTACAATCAAGACACCATTTTCGGCCATGGTCTGACGATCCATGATTACCTGGGCACCGATATCGCCAACTCCGAGTCCGTCGACCAGTACGTAATTGTTCTGGATGCGTTCTTTAGTGAGCTTTAATTCGTTGTTTTCCATCTCCATCACAAAACCGTTTTCGGCAAGGATGGTGTTTTTTTCAGAATAACCAAGCGAATGGGCAAGCTCTGCGTTATTGTAGCGCATGAAATATTCGCCGTGGACCGGGACCACATATTTTGCCCGGACAAGGCTCATCATAAGCTTGAGTTCTTCCTGTTTGGCGTGCCCTGAAGCGTGGACATCCATAATATCATTATTGATGATGCGGGCTCCTAAACGGGAAAGATTGTTGGTTACGGTATTGACGGCACGTTCATTGCCGGGAATAGGGCTGGAAGAAAGAATGACAGTGTCACCCTTTTTAATTTTGATGACGGGATGCTCTTCACTGGCCATGCGGGTGAGAGCGGAAACGTCTTCACCCTGGCTGCCGGTAGTGAGAATAACTGTGTCTTCATCCGGGATTTTATGTGATTTGCGGATGTCATGGATCAGCCCTTCCGGTACGCGCATGTAGCCCAATTTTTTGGCTATATAGATGTTATCGATAAGGCTGCGTCCGCTAAGAAAAATCTTTTTATTGTATTTCTGGGCCAGATCGACAATGCTTTGCATGCGGCCAATCTGTGAGGCAAAAGAGGCAATAATAATGCGTCCCTTGATCTCCTTGAAGATGGATTCAAGTGAATCACCAATCACTTTTTCACTGATGGTTGTCCCCGGTTTCTGGGCATTGGTTGACTCAATAAAAAGCGCGCCTATATTTTGGCCAGACAGGCTGGCGATGGAGGCAAAATCGGCAGGCTTCTGATCGCCGGAAGGAGTGAAATCAAATTTGAAATCGCCGGTGTGGATAAGGTTTCCGGCAGGTGTCTGCACAAAATAACCTACCGCATCAGGGATGCTGTGGTTGATTGAATAGGGAATAACGGTGAAACTGCCCAGACGAATAATTTCGTTGGGTTTGATTTCGCGCAGTTTGGATTTTTCGACCAGTCCAAACTCTTCCAGCCGCTTCTGGACAAGTCCCATGGTCAGGCGGGTGCCGTACATGTCCGGATAGTTGAGGCGGGGAATAAGGTATGGCACAGCGCCAATATGGTCAAGGTGGCCATGAGTGAAAAATACTCCCTTAATGCGATCCAGCTTGTCGTTAAGATAACTGGTATCCGGGATGACGTAATCTACCCCCAACATATCTTCATCAGGGAACTGGAAGCCGAGGTCGATAATGATAATTTCATGGCCGTATTCCAGCGCCATGCAGTTTTTACCGACTTCGTTTAAGCCGCCAATTGGGATGATGCGGAGCTTGCCGTGGAAATGGGTTACCCCACCGCGAGCGGCAGCCATGCGTATTCCTGCGACCTGGCGTTCTTCTTTTTTGTGAAGGTGCTTTTCTTTGCGCTGGTCACGCATGCGTTTAAAGAAGGCTTTCTTGCCTTCATATGTTTTTTCGGCCGGCTGATTAGCCGTTTTATTGCCGGGTGCATTTGGCCCTTTTAGGCCTTCTTCATGCACAATTTGTGATGCCGGGTCTTGATTACCCAGCTTTAAAGTCTGACGGATCCATTGGTCCAATTTACTCTCTTTTTTAGAGATTTCCGTCGCGGGAATACCTCTGGTATTCCCATGGGATTGGCCGTGTTGGCCATTCCCGGCATTCTGTCCTTTGGGGGCAGAATTGCCAGACCCTGTTTTGGCTTGATTCATTTACTCTTGTTTTAAGTTATAAAATTTATTTGTTCATCTACCCTTAGCCAAGGGCGGATGATTAAATGATCATTACATTATACTCCAGTTTGCGTCTGATTGATAGATAGGGATGGTTTGATGTTCGCTGCCTGACTTTCAGACCCGCTTGCGATCACCTATGAGAAGGTAACTGCTATCAATTTGCAAAAGAGCTGTATAAGTGTATCATGTTTTTAAAAAATGTAAATATTTTATTATTTATTGGCTTATGCAGTTTACAGTTTTTGTCAGCACTCTGATCAAAGATGTCGAAGGACGACTGCTTATGGTTAAGGAGAAGAAACCTAAAATTTTGGATAAACTGAATCTTCCCGGCGGACATCTGGAGTATGGTGAAGGTGTTGTGGAAGGGGCTATCCGTGAAGCAAAAGAGGAAGCTTGTATTGATGTGGAGATCAGCGGTTTGGTTGGTTTATTTACATCTGTTGGAGAAGACCATTATCTTCATTTTATTTTTGCCGGCGAGATTATGAATGGAGGTATCCCGAAAGCCGGACTTGATCATGTAAAGGATGTTAAATGGTGTACTGTTGAGGAAATAAAACGCTTTGACGATGAGCAGATGGTAAGTCCGCAGAAATATCGTGAAGCGATTGAGCGTCTTCAAAATGGCCAGATTGTGCCGTTAGAGGTGATCAGGGAAAAGTTGTCTTTGTAATTTTCCGCTTAATACTTTCCAGCTTTTATCCGCCTGTTCGAGGAAGTGTAGATTGAACTTTTGGGAGCGACCGTTAATGGCCTGATTTAAAGCATGGCAGTGCGCCTGATGATTTTCGGTGAAGAAAATGACAGGCATGTAGTGGTATTTATGAAGAATTCCCTGTAGCAGGATGCGTCCGATTCTTCCATTTCCATCAAGGAACGGGTGGATTTTTTCAAAACGGCTGTAGAATTCCAAGGCTAAAAGCGGAGGGTAACGTTTCTTTTTCATCTGTTCTTTTAACCACAAAACGAGGTTTTTCATTTGTCCTGGAACATCCCTGCTTGGCACTGTTGGCTGATTGCCCGGCGCGACATTTTCCTCATTTTTCCATTTGCCAACAATGATGGGATCTTCCAATCCCTGCAAGAGAAGATGATGGAGATGCTTAATGTGTTTAACGGTCCACTTCATCTGCGGCCCCATTGCAAACTTAAGGGTTTGGTAAGAATTGAAAATTTCGCGGTCAGTGCGGGTTTTGGGCTGGCGTTTTTTGGATAAAATGAAATTCTCAATCTGGGGCCTGGTCACTTTTGAACCCTCGGCACGGTTGCTATTGTAAGTGAAAAAGATGCTGAACCAGATGACAAAGGCCAAATGCTGTTGCTGGAAAAGCTCGCTCTCGGAAAGGCCCAGATACCAGTAATGGTATTTCTCCAGACGTTCGAGACTTTTATGGGGGAAGGCCCTGACAGTTTCAGCGGGAAGTACCTTAAATTTATTTTCACTTATATGATCAAAAAAACTAAGAAGCTGCTGCTTTAAATCATCAGGCAAAAAAGTCCCAAGGTGCCTGCTAAACCCTTCATACTGAAAGTAATAATGGCTTTTGCCGCGGATAACTTTTTTGGTAATAAATTTCATTGATGCGCGTAACTATTTTTTTGCGATTTTAAACATAACACATGTTATACCAATAAATTTATAATGTCAATAATCCCCTTACAAAAAACAAAATATGGCAAATGCCGCGTAACTAAATAATTATACAAAACAAGTTATTATGCGTAACTAATAATTTAATATTTTTTTATTAATCAAGCTGTATCATAATATTAGAAACTTATTTGCAGGCTTATGAACAAGAACTCAAAGATCGGCATACTTGGCGCAGGGGTGGAAGGCGCGGCGCTGGCGCAGTTTCTGTTGGAACATGGTTTTACGGATGTGGTGATTTTTGACGAAAAAATGAATGATGATGAACTTATTGTTGGTGAAAAAAAAGTGAAAGTTGTGAATGGCGCAGATGCTTTTAACAAAGCTGCGAGCGGTGAATATGCGCGAGAGGTTGTTTTCAGGAGCCCGGGAATCCACATTAACAAACTGAATGATTTACGCGATGCGGGAGTGAAAGTGACGAGTACAACGCAGTATTTTTTTGAAAATTGTCCCGGCCGGATGATTGGCGTGACGGGGACCAAGGGTAAAGGCACAACATCAACGCTGATTTACATGATGCTAAAAGAGGCAGGATTAGATGCTTACCTTGGCGGAAATATAGGGGAATCGCCGCTGACGTTTTTTGATAAGGTGACCAGAGATTCATGGGTTGTACTTGAGCTTTCCAGCTTTCAGTTGCATGACCTGACGATTAGTCCGCATGTGGCGGTGGTTTTGCGCGTGACCTGGGACCACATGGATTACCATAAGGACGTGGACGAATATGTTGAGGCCAAAACGGCGATTGTGCGCTATCAGAAACCTGAAGATTTTTGCGTGGTGAATGCGGATTATGACTATATAGAAAGGTTTTTACCATTAACTTCGGCGAAGAAGCTGATGGTGAGTCGTTTTGGGCATGTGGAAAATGGAGCATTCCTTTCACAGGCGGATGCGGGGGAAATTGTTTTCTGCATGGATGGGGGAAAGTGTGAGGAGATTGATGCAGTGGGGAATGTAGCTCTGCTTGGGGCGCATAATCTGGAAAATATTTTGCCGGCGGTGACAGTGGCCAAAGTGGTGGGAGTGCCTAAGGAAGCCATCTGCAAGGTGATTGAAACTTTCAGCGGGCTGCCGCACCGGCTGGAATTTGTGCGGGAGGTTGATGGCGTAAAATATTACAATGACTCATTTTCTACAACGCCGGAGACTTCAGTATCGGCCACTTATGCTTTTAAAGGGCCGGTAATCCTGATTGCCGGAGGCAGTGAAAAATTTCTGGATTATACGGAGTGGGGAAAAGAACTGCAGAAAAATCCGAACCTGAAAGCAGTGTTTGTAACAGGGGCGACTGCGGAAAGAATGGAAAAATCCCTTAAAGAAGCGAAGGAAGGACAAGAGTTCCCTTTAAAGATTTACAGACTACCGACAATAAAAGACGCCCTTGCTGAGGCCAGAAAAATTGCGATAAGAGGCGATAACATTGTGATGTCACCGGCAACTGCCAGCTTTGACCAGTTTAAAAACTATA
>JAGOLJ010000046.1 GCA_017994125.1 Candidatus Altimarinota bacterium | reverse complement strand
TGTTTCTTCCGTGATGACTTTTTGCAGGGGACGGTCTTCGGTTACGGTAATTTTGCCGTTGGCGGAAATGATTTTATCGACAATATGCGGCTGCATTAATACCCCTTTGTTAGCCAGGGCGCCGAAGGCACTGACCATTTGCAGAGGAGTGACCAGAATACCCTGTCCGAAACCGTGCGTGACCAGGTCGCTGTCCGCCCATTGGCTGAAGTGCTGGATTTTACCTGCGTTTTCGTTATCGAATTCGATTTCGGTGCGGGCGCCGAATCCAAATTTCATCATGTAACTGTAAAAGAGGGTGCGACCGATTTTCTTTGCCACAAAGCCAAGGCCGGTGTTGCAGGAATAGCCCAGGGCTGTGGTCATATTGATGTAACCGGTGCAGCGGGCGGAAACATTTTTAATTTCGAATTCATCAACTTTGAGTACGCCAGGATCATTGAAGGCGGTATTTGGCGTGACGTCTTTATCATCAAGAGCCGCCGACATGGTGATAGCCTTAAAGACTGATCCCGGTTCATAGGGCTCGGCGACGACTTTGTTTTGCAGGGCTTCCAGTCCAATCCAGTTGGTGTAGCGTTTGTAAACGTAGTTGCCTTCGGGCAGTTTTTCACGGAAGACCAGGAAGCGGTCTTCACTTGGAACGTTGCGATAGAACCAGAAAGTGTCTGGCTGGCTGTCAATTGGGACAAGCCCTTTTACTTCATCAGCGCTCAGGGCAATCTCT
Organism: Candidatus Altimarinota bacterium; assembly: GCA_017994125.1. Taxonomy (GTDB): domain Bacteria; phylum Patescibacteriota; class Gracilibacteria; order UBA1369; family UBA1369; genus JAGOLJ01. The sequence goes on along the minus strand of JAGOLJ010000046.1, from coordinate 7,557 downwards.
TCTTTTTTCAGCGCGGCGCTGTAATTATTGGGATCAAAACTTGGGTAGTGGGCCAGGGCCATGATTCTGCCGGTTTTTGGATCCAGAACGATGACTTGTCCGCTGTTGGCACGGTAATCGTTTACGGCGCGGGCAAGGCGTTTTTCAATGGTTAGTTGCATGGCGCGGTCGATGGTTAAAACAACGCTGTCGCCATCAACGGCGGGCTGGATAACACTGTCGCCAACGGTAATCTGGCGTCCGTAAACGCTGCCATCACGCTGGGTCTGGAAGATACCTTTTTTACCCTGAAGCTGGGTGTTGAAAGAGCTTTCAATTCCATATGATCCTGTTCCAGCGGTTGTAACAAAGCCAAGTACGTTTGCGGCAAGAGTGTTTTCGGGATAATAACGGTAATATTCTTCTTTAAGTCCAAGTCCGTTAAAGTTTTTGCTTTTATCTTCATCCATAATTTTTTTGATCTGGGAGGCGATTTCCGGTTTGATTTTCTTTTTAAGGATAACGTAGCGGTTTTTACCTTCCAGAATGCTTTCCAGTCTGGTGTGGGTCATGTCCAGATATTTGGAAAGTTTGGCGGCAATCAGTCCGCGGTCGGTGATTTGGGAGGGATAAGCTTTGACAGTTTTTTCGGTGACTTCTATTCCGGGAAGGTTGAGTTTGGCGATTTCTTTTAATGTTTCGGCGGGGAGAGTGTCGCTGAGTAGGATTTCAGATCTTACCTGCATGCTGATTTGCTGGAGCAAGTCGTTATAAAATTTCTGGTAAAGTTCCTCGTCGGTGAGTGGTTTGATTTTGTCGTATTCTTCCTGTGTTTTGGCGCGCTTGTGTTCGGTGTCAATCCGGTCGTTGTCGTCTTGGCGTGCTTCGGCCTGGTCATAGATGAGTGGAGCAATGCGGTCGGCAACCAGTTTGGGGTTACTGATTAAAGTGGGATCGGCATAAAGGGTGTCCAGGGTGATGTTGGTGGCAACGCGGACATCTTCACCGGAGGCGTAATCCTTAACAAAAATTTCACCGCGCCGTGCCGGGAGTTCGGTTACGCCATAATGTTCTTTGGCCGCGATCTGTTCAAAGTAGTCGCCTTTAATTACCTGCAGGTAGAAAAGTCTGAAAATAATGACCGCACTAAAAAGACCTATTACAAGGATCAATATGGTTATCCTTGCTTCGGGCTCTTCAAGTTTTTTAAAAAGGTTGTGGGTGCGGACCATGATAAGAAGTTTTGATAATCTTTTCCGGGGTTCCATTATAGCCTTTTAGGCTTTGAGTTCAACTTTCGGTTTAAGGGGTGGTGCAAATTTGCTATAATGCCTGTCGTATTTATTAATTTTTGTTGAAGATGGCTGATTTACACCAGAAACATGTTTATGAGAGTGGCCTGCGCCTGCTTACGCAGAATTTGCCAAATACCAAGGCTGTAACGGTTTTGATACTGGTTGGGGCAGGGTCGCGTTATGAAGTCCCACGCATTAATGGGCTATCGCACTTTTTAGAGCACATGTTTTTCAAGGGTGCTAAAAAATACAGGAATACGAAGGAAGTTAGTGAGGCAATTGATGGCGTTGGTGGTGATTTTAACGCTTTTACCGGGAAGGAGTACGCCGGTTATTATGTGAAAGTTGCTGATCGTCATGCGGATCTGGCCCTGGATGTTTTATCCGATATGCTTTTGTATTCGCGTTTTGATCAGGATGAGATTAACCGTGAGCGTGGTGTGATTATGGAGGAACTTAATATGTATCAGGATACCCCAATGCACCAGATTGGCTGGGATTTTGAGCGTCTTATTTATGGGGACCAGCCGATGGGGTGGGACCAGGTTGGGACAAAGGATGTTATTATGTCGCTGCAGCGTGACGATTTTGTTGATTATAAAGGTAAACTTTATTCGGCGGATAATACCGTAATAGCGATTGCCGGTAATGCTAAACATGAGGAAATGGTAAAGCGGGTTGCCGGATTTTTTCCTTTTGAACAAAAGAAAAAGGCTTTTGATTTTGATCCGATTAAAAATAATGAAGTTGCCAAACGTTTGTATCTTCGCAACAAAAAAACTGAACAGGCCCATTTGATGATCGGTTTCGAAGGTTATCCCGAAGAGCATAAGGACTATTATGCGGCGCAACTGCTTTCGATTGTTCTGGGGGGAAACATGAGTTCAAGAATGTTCCTTTCTGTGCGTGAGCGGCAGGGATTGGCCTATTATATTAGCACTTCCCTTGATGGTTATACCGATACAGGTACTTTTTCCACAAATGCGGGGGTGTCGCTGGATGGGATTGATAAGGCCCTGGTGGCGATTAACGGGGAATACAAAAAAGTTCTGGATGAAAAAATTCCTGAGAAAGAGCTGGTTAAATCAAAAGAGTTCCTTAAGGGAAAACTGATTTTACGACTGGAGGACTCTGAGGAATACGCCCATCTGCTTGGCAAGTACGAGCTTCTGTATAGCCGGGTAAAGACACTTGATGAAATCATGGAGAAGATTGATCAGGTGCAAGTGAAGGATCTTACCCGTGTAGCCCAGGATCTGTTCAGGGAGGACAGAATGTACCTGGCGGTGATTGGACCCTATGAGGATGAAAAGAGGTTCCTGGACTTGATGAAGCTGTAGGATGGTTTTGGGTTAGCCCTTGAAAAACCCCATCGTTCTAGTATTATTCGGGCACGATTGGTAATTATTAACTTACATTTTTATGACTATGGATTTTAAAGGTATAAAGGAAAAAACGCTTGTTTTGATTAAGCCTGACGCAATCCAGCGCGGGTTGATTGGTGAGATTATGGGGCGTTTTGAAAAGAAAGGGTTAAAGGTTGTTGGTATAAAAATGATGTCTTTGGATGAAGCCCTGTTACGTGAACATTATGCCCATCTTACAGAAAAGTCGTTTTTTCCAAAGTTAACAAAGTTCATGAGCAGTTCCCCTGTGATTGCGGTGTGTCTTGAAGGACTGGAAGTCGTTTCGGCAGTCCGGTTGATTTGTGGCATTACCAAGGCACGCGCCGCTGAAGCCGGTTCTATCCGTGGTGATTTAGCCATGAGCCAGTCATGCAATGTGGTGCACGCTTCGGATTCAATTGAAAATGCTATGAAGGAGGTCCCAAGATTCTTTAAGGCTGATGAGATTTTTGATTACGAAAGTAGCAGCTACACCTATGTATATGCCGAGGACGAAATGTGCCTCTAATTTTACCGATTTCGCTGAATGCCATATTTGAAAGTACAGTCTGTTTCCAGGGCTTGTGATGCCGGGGAGCCGGCGTTGCGGTTTTATCGTAAGCTGAAGGGTGATTTTTCCTGCATGCTGGAAGGGGTTGATGACGGTAATTTAAGTATTATCGGATTTGACCCTTTTATGAAGGCTGAATGCGAGGATGGTGTTGTTTCGATGACGGTTTTGAAGAATGAATTTGGATACAGAAAGAGCCGTGGAGGGCAGATTGTGGAGGGAAAAAGTCTGGAGGTCTTGTATAAGCTGATCAGAAGTTTTGATTTACGAGGCAAGTATGGACAAAAATTTTGTGGCGGAGCAGCAGGATATTTCAGCTATGATTTTCTGGTAGGATTTAATGGGTTTAAACAGAAAGTTTATGATGCGAGGGGAGTCCCCGATTTTTGTTTTTATTTTTATGACAAGGCTATTCTTTTTGATGCCAAAGCTGGCCGTATGGAATTGACAGGTGTTGCCGAAACGGATGCCGGATGTGAAAGGAAACTTGGGGAGATTGAGGCGGCATTGGCAAAACCAATGCCTTTAAAGCGTAAGCCGGAGGGGAACAATATGAAGCCCGGTTTAAGTGCAGTAAAATATCAGGAAACGGTAAATGAAATTAAACAGTTGCTGGCGCAGGATGGAGTTGATTGGGTTAATTATTGCCATAATTATTCAGCCGACTATTCGGGAAGCCTGGTGGAGATTTATGAGCTGATTTTGAAAAAAGTAGCAGAGGAAAAGATTGCCGGTTTTATGCTGGACGAATCTGAACATGAGGTTGCGTCGCTGCTTGGCGGCGTTCCACTTTCTTTTAAGGAGGGATCTATAATAGGTGGTTCGGGATGGGGCCCGCTTGATATGGTGAAGATGAGTAATAAGAATTACCTGGAATATTTTGTGCCGAATCTGCTTCATGCAACGCAGGTCGGCGATCCAAAGGCACAGGCTGTCCAGATTTTGGACAAGGTTGAAGATTTTAAACGGGGACTTTTTGGCGCTGCTGCTGGATTCATCAGTTTTTCTGGCGAGGCCGCTTTTTATCCGGTGTTAAAGAATTGCACCTATAAGGACGGGAAAGTTAATCTGCAATTCGGAAACTGGATTAATCATGATTACGATGCAGGGGATGTTTATGACATAGATAACAGAATGGCAAGTTCATTTCTTTTTCAGGAACAGGAGAAAAGGTATAATGATAAACCCTAACCAAGTTTTATGGAGTCTTTCAAAGATCATCTGCTTTATCTGCAAAAGGTGGCCGCAGGGCTTAGGATTAACGTTTTAAAAATGCTGCACAAGGCCGGTTCGGGGCATCTTGGCGGGTCGCTTTCCTGCCTGGATCTGCTGGTGGCTTTATATTATGGCAAGTTGCCGGTGGGGCCTGTGATGCAATATGACCAGGCCAAGCCCGGCTGGGAAGGACAGGATTATTTTATTTTATCAAAAGGACATGCTGCGCCTGCGCTTTACGCAGTTTTAGCTGAGCGTGGGTTTTTTGACCAGTCGGAGCTTTTTTATTTCAGGCAGGCAAACAGCATGTTGCAGGCATATCCTCATAAGAAGATTCCGGGAGTTTGCGTTAACAGCGGGCGGCCCGGCGTTGGTTTAACTGCGGCAGTGGGTTTGGCTATGGCTTTAAAACAGGAAAAGGCTCATAACAGGGTGTTTTGTCTGGTTGGTGATGGAGAATTGCAGGATGGAAGGATTTGGGAATCATTATTGGTAGCGAGTCAGTACAAGCTTGATAATCTGGTTTTGCTGGTTGACTGGAATGGGCTGCAATCGGATGGGACTACCAGGGCGATTGTGAATGTGGAACCGGTTGGGGATAAATTGCAGTATTTTGGCTGGAAGACCGTTTCTGTTACTGACGGCCATAATTTTGATGAGATTTTATCCGCACTGGAGAGGGGAATGGAGGCTACCAGGAAGCCCACGGCTATTATCGCCCGGACCATTAAGGGGAAGGGAGTTTTGTTTGCCGAAAACAAGGCGTATTATCATGCCGAGGTGTTAAGTGAGCAGGAAATGGCGGAAGCGTTGCCGAAACTGGAGGCTGAACTTAATTCATAAACTTAGCCCGGATGTATTTTTTTCAAGTTCCAGCGGTGGTTTTGGCCCTGATAGCTCAATTAAACCTGTTTTCATTCTTTATGGTGGACGGACCTTCCATGGAACCAACGCTACAGAGCGGCCAGGTTTTTATTCTGGATCAGTTCAGTTATGGTGTTGCCAAGCCGAAGCGTGGTGATATTGTGGTTTTTAACCTTGCTGATAAGCCTGACTATTTTTATGTTAAGAGGATTGTTGGATTGCCGGGAGAGAAGATCAGTGTAAATAATGACGGAGTGTACCTGCATTTTGCCGGTGGTGGTGAGGAGAAGCTGGATGAGTCCTATTTGGGGCCGGTGACGGTGAGCACCGAGGATGCTTTAAGACAATCTGAACTTTCCCTTATTAACAGGTCAAATGCCGAGAAACTATATCTAGTTCCTATGGACAAATATTTTGTTTTGGGGGACAATCGCACCCACAGTTTGGACTCGCGCTATTTTAGGGATAGCTACGTCTCCAAGCCGGAAATCAAGGGTAAATACCTATTCACTTTATTTTAGTCTATGACAAACAGGCCTATCCATAACTGGCTTAAAATAAATAAAGTTTTATTGGTGGGAACAGTGCTTTTTTCGGCAATGCTGTTTTCCGGGTGCGGAAGCCTTTTTCAGAGCTCGGAGCCCAGAGTGATTTTACATACAGGCAAAGGTGATTTTACCGTAAACATAGAGGTTGCGGATACTTTTGATCTGCGCAAGAGAGGTTTGATGTTCAGACCGTTGTTGCCCGAAGACCGTGGCATGTTTTTTATTTTTGACAGGGAACAGCCCCTTAATTTCTGGATGAAAAACACGCTGATTCCGCTGGATATGGTTTTTATTGATGCCAACTACAAGGTGATAAATATTGTAAAAAATGCTCCTCCCTGTGAGCAGAAAGAATGCCCTTCATATTCAGCAGCGGCTAAAGGCCAATATGTTCTGGAAATAAACGGCAACGCTTCCGAAAAGTATGGTCTGGCAAAGGGCGACAAGGTAGAGTTGGCCAGAAATTAAAGCAAGAAAATGATTTATAATCCTGATTTACAGTCATCGACGCAGCGTTCTTTTTCTGAGGTTTTGGGACGGATAGGAGCCAGGTATAAAAATCTGGTGGTGCTTGAGTCCAATCTTTCAGACACTTCAGCGGTGCAATCATTCGCAAAGAATTTTCCGGACAGATTTTTCCATTTTGGTAACGCTCTGGAAACAATGTTTGGAGCCTCCGCTGGTTTTACGGTGAGAGGGAAAATGCCTCTGGTATGCGCTTATGCTAATCTGGTAGCCGGAGGTGTCTGGGATCTTTTAAGGAATTATCTTTGTTATCCAAACCTTAATATTAAAGTGGCTGGTATGCGTTCCGGTATGTTAAATAGTGATGAGGGGGCGACTAACCAGGCGCTGGAAGATGTCGCGCTGATGCGCTCTATCCCAAACATGAAAGTGTTTTGTCCTGCCGATGCCACCGAAACCAGGAAAATGGTTGATGTGATGTTTTCAGATTACGGGCCGTCATATATCAGGCTGGCGGCGGCGCCATTACCGGATCTATATGATGATGCCCATGTGTTTCAGATAGGCAAAGGGCATATCTACAAGCCCGGGAATGATGTGTGTATTTTTGCCTATGGCGTTGCTTTGCATATGGCTTTGGATGCCGCGCTGATGCTGGAAAGGCAGGAAATTTCGGTGATGGTGGTTAACATGTCGTCGATAGCTCCTTTGGATAAGGATCTGGTGGTGGAGTGCGCCAAGTCTGTTAATCATCTGGTGACCGTGGAAGATCATAGTATAAACGGGGGACTGGGAACGGCGGTGGCGGAGGTTCTGGCGGAACGTTATCCGGCAAAGCTTTTAGCTATGGGGATTGATGGGTTTGGAGAATCGGGCAAGGTGGATGATCTGTTTAGAAAATATGGCTTAACTTCGGCCAGCATTGCTGATAGAATTGTCCAGTATTTTGGACTGTCTGAAAGTTAAGATAGGATTTGTATGGTGGATAAAAACAGGAGTAGTGCGTTACCAGAAGCCAGCGGCCTTCCATTACAGGAGTCGATGGGTTTACGCATGGCTATGCAATTGCAAATGGTTAATTATCTGGCCGATTATATGGGCAAAAAGGTTCCCGGTTATGATAAAGATTTTTATGTGACTTATGTTATTAACGTGCTTGGGGAAAGGTATCACAGGTGGTTCAGGGGCAAATGCGGACAGATCCTTGATACCGATTTTCTGGCTTTGTACTATGA
>JAGOLJ010000045.1 GCA_017994125.1 Candidatus Altimarinota bacterium | reverse complement strand
CGGCTATGATGTGCGTAAAAATGTTGATGTACTGCTCGAAGCCTATAACAGGAATATTGCAGGAAATTATGCGCTGAACCTGGTAATGGTTGGCGGAAAACACCTTAATGATAAGCTTTACCAAAGCTTCGACAATTTGACAAATACCGGACCGGGGGATAGATTGCAGATGAAAGGTAAGATTTTGACAACTGGTTTTGTTGAAGATAAAGACCTTCCCGCCCTGTACCAATCGGCTTTTGCCTTTGTCAACCTGTCGGCAAAAGAGGGTTTCAACCTTCCCCTGCTGGAAGCTGCGGTTAGCGGGACGCCGATTATGATCTCTGATCTGCCCGTGCACCATGAAGTGGCAGGAGAGTACGGCATCTATGTAAGATACGATAATCCAGCGCAGGTTGCGCACACCATAAAAAAACTTCTGACTGATCCGGATTTTTACCAAAAACAGAAACAAAAAATGGCGGATTTCAGTTGTCCCTTTTCGTGGGCAGAAACCGCCGGATCCGTGATGAATATCTATAAGACACTGCTATGAGTTTTGTCTTATTATGTACGGCAATCCTGCATGCGGCATCGATCCTGTTCCTGGGTTTATGCCTGATCAGGCTTTTTGGTTATTTGCGAAGACACCGCTTAAATGAAACCAGCCACACCCTTTTATTTACCTTCATTAAGATTGAGCACGTAATTTTGGCTTACATTATTTTTATCGCGGTATTTACAGTTGGTTCAGTGTTATTAATTCTTACGCTGCGTTAAATGGATAATAGCAACCTTTTCTTCAGGGGCCAGATGGAGGATGAAGAGATCATAAACTTCACCAGAAAACACTGGGTTACTATTTTGCCTGACCTTTTTCCTTTTTTGTTTTTTATAAGCATTGTATTGGCTCTGGCTCTGAATCTGCATAGATTTAACCTGCCTTCAATTGAAACCGGAGTTCTGCAGTTGGTGATAATTCTGGCGCTGGGAATGACGGCGATTTCAATCCACAGGTTCTTCCTGCGCATGATTAACTACTTTATGGGCACGGTAATTATAACCAATTACCGTCTTGTAGAAATTAAGAAAACGCTTTTCATCCAGGACAGCAAAGAGTCCCTGGACCTGCGGAAAATACAGGATATCCAGTTACAGCAAAGCGGTTTTATCCGGAGTGTACTAAAGTTCGGTAATCTGATGATTACACTGGGTAATTCCGATACCAGAACGATTTACCTTATTCCCAACGCGGATTATTTTTTCAGGCTTATCAACAAATTAAAAAATGAACAGATTGTTAAGCGTTATGATGACCTGCTAAATCGTCCGCACCAGAATTTGAATCCCTATCCGGATAATTTTCCATACCTTTTGCATGCAGATCTCCAATCTGTAGAGGACAAAAAGGAGTAATCGTGATATAATTAAAGCTGAACAGTAATTTTCACGCATGCAACAACAGCTGCTAATGGGCATATTGTCGGTCTTATTCCTGATAATCATCGGATCGATCTTCCTGTTCTTTTATTTCAGATCGGTGCGGGATGAGATTGAAGATTTCTGGATTACGGTGCTCAAAAAATTGCGTGACCGCCAGGATAAAATCCCACGTTTAATTGAGTCGATACGGGAGATTCCTGGAATTGATGCAGTTCTTATAAATGAACTGATTACACTTCGCAGCTCCAACTGGCCTATTACCAGTCATGAAAAAAATAAAATTACCAACGAACTTTTAATTAGCCAAAAAATACACCAGATCTGGGATCTGGAAAACAGCCATCCCGATCTGAAAAAAAATATCGCTTTTCTGGCAATCAAATCCGAATTTAAAGATTGTGGCAGTGATCTTGAAAAAACGCTTGAGGTTTTTAATAAAAAAATCCGCCATTACAATAAGCTTAGAAATTTTTTCCTGATTCGCCCCTTTATGTGGGTACTGCACTACAAAAAAGTGCTAGTTTTCGAATTTGAAGCGTAAGAGGTCTTTATTTTACGCCATCTTTGGCTATTTTTTACTTTTTCCTTGACGGTGAGTACATACTCACCTATAATGGGGGCACAAACTAACCTTTTGGGCTTATGGCAGAGACATTAACCGAAAAACAGGAGGCTGTCCTAAAATTTATTGAAGATTACCAGTTTGAACATGGAGCTTCGCCCACTCTTCGGGAAATGAGGGAGTATTTTGGAGTCAGCTCCGACAATAGTATTTTAAAACACCTCAAGGCGCTTGAAGAAAAGGGCTTTATAAGCAAGGATGATACGCCGCGAGGTATTAAGCTTCTTTCCAGCGTAAAAGAACGCCTGGAGGCTCCTGAATTCAAACTGCCCCTGCTGGGAATGATCCCTGCCGGCGGACCTGTCCTGACTGAAGAATATGTGGAAAAGTGGGTTAATGTTGGTGAAGATATGGTTTACAAGCTCAAGGATTCATATCTACTGCGGGTGACCGGAAACAGCATGATTGACGCAGGGATTTACGAAGACGATATCTTGATTGTGTGTGGCTCACTGGAACCGAGAGTTGGAGATATCGTAGTGGCTCTGGTGGATAATCAAAATACGGTTAAAAGATATATGAGGGATGGACAGGGAAGGGTTTATCTGAAACCTGAAAATGAAAACTATGAAAATATTTATCCTGAAGGTGAACTTTGTCTGCAAGGGGTGGTTACCGGGTTAATTCGTAACTACAAGCGTTAAAAAGGGAATAAACGGGGTTAAGTTAAATTGCGGCTGCAAAAAATATTTGTATCCGCGGTAGTTAGAAGTGTAATCAAAAATTTATTTTTTAACAAAAATCATATGTTTGCAAAAATATTTTCACCAACTATTTCCTATAGACTGTTTGATCCCATGCCTCTACCAAGAATTTTCAGAATACACCGCAGGATAAGGTCTTCTAAAAGCGGCTTTAAAATCGCTGTGAGAACAGCAACTTTCAACAAGAAAATTAAGAAAATACCGATGTACAAGTGATTCTGCCCGAAAAGCTGCCTCTGCTGTATAGAAAAGACAGGCTGACCACCTGTGACATACTTAATAAATTTACGGATAAGCCCTGTAGTTATGAGATGCAGGGCTTTTTATGAATTGGTGATTAAAAGGAGATAATCCGTTTTAAACTTTACGGAGCTAAAGATTATAAATATAATTCAGCAGGTTTTTGCTGTGATGTTTATCAAGTTCAGACAGGCCACTTTAGCTCAGCTGGTAGAGCAATGCTTTCGTAAAGCAGAGGTCCCGGGTTCGAATCCCGGAAGTGGCTCCATTTCAAAAATAACTGGTTAAACTCCCTTTCCGGTGCTTATAACTAGCACTTTTTGGCCGTGTTTGATGATGCCGCTTTTAAAGTTGGCCAGGTAGAGAGCAAGAGAAGAGGCGGCGGAAGGTTCATAGCTTACATCATGGATCCGTTAAATGTTTATTTAAAAATCCTACTGCAGCATCATTTATTTCCTTTGCAAGTTTTTTATGGTTTTAAGTGATAGCTTTGGGTTTTTCTTTAGGCATAATTTGGTATGATGCCGGTGCTTTTTAATGCCGATTTATATGGCCGAACGGTTTGTAAAAATTGTTGTGTTTACACCAATCAGCCACTGCGACCAGGTGAGAGAGGCTTTAGCCAATGCCGGAGCCGGAAATATTGGTAATTATGATTCCTGTTCTTTTTCATCACGTGGCATCGGCCGGTTTCGCCCGTTAAAAGGCGCTAAGCCTTTCATTGGCTCTGAAGGCGTGATTGAAGAGGTGGAAGAAGAAAAAATTGAGGTAATATGTCCGGAAAAAGATCTGGATTATGTTTTACATCAGGTGCGCAAGGCCCATCCTTATGAAGAGCCGGCAATAGATATTTATCCCCTGCTGAATGAATGACAAGAAAGTAACACCGATGATGGAGCAGTATCTTAAAGTTAAAAAGGAATATCCTGATACATTTGTTTTTTTTAGATTAGGGGATTTTTATGAAATGTTTTTTGATGATGCCGTAGAAGCTTCCAGGCTTTTGCAAATTACGCTGACAGCAAGGAATAAGGGGGAAAACAAGGCTCCAATGTGCGGAGTGCCCTACCATGCGGCCAATTCATATATTGCGCGACTGACACGTTTGGGAAAAAAAGTGGCAATTTGCGAACAGCTTTCTGATCCGAACCTGCCCGGTCTGGTGCAGCGTGACGTGATCAGGGTTATTACTCCGGGAACGACGTTTGATGAAAATGTTCTGGAGCAGAAAAGAAGTAATTACGTGATGTCTGTAGTAAAGAGGGATGACGTTTTGAGTCTTGCCTATGCCGACATTACGACCGGGGAATTTATGACGGCCGATGTGTCCAATGGAAAAGATTTACAGGCTGAAATTGAAAGAATTGCTCCTGCAGAGATGATTGTAAGCGCGGAATTTATGGAGAGCGACTTGGGAAAATCCCTTAAAAACCGTAACAGCAGGATCTTTTTTTCCATAGCGAAAGAGGCCATAAATGACGCTTCTTTCCTGGTTATGGATTATCTTAAGCAGACGCAAAAAAGCGAACTGAAGCATTTTGACAGGGCCCAAACCTATCATGTGGAGGATTTTATGCCTCTCGATGAAGCTACTTTAAAAAATCTTGAACTCTTGCAGACACTGGCAGAAAACAAAAGAGAAGGGAGCCTGCTTTGGGTTCTTGATAAAACGGTAACTTCGATGGGGGGCAGGATGATGCGGTTTTTTGTTACTCATCCACTGGTGAACAGACAGGAAATCGAAAAAAGGCTGACTGCTGTTGAAAGTTTTGCAAAAAGACAGGACGTCTTAATGAATCTGACCGAGGTCTTAAAAGATATTCTGGATCTGGAGAGAATTATGGGCAGATTAAGCCTAGGACACGCCAGTGCCCGCGACCTGATCGGGCTAAAAAACTCATTAAGGAAAATCCCTGTATTCCAATCGATGCTGGCCGGAATAGGCGAAGGACCGGAACACACGACAGCTTTGATTGGGCAAATTGAAAACGGCCTTGATGGGATGGAAGAAATTTGCGGACTGATTGAGAAAGCGATTGTCCCTGATCCTCCGCTGGCGACAAATGAGGGCGGAATGATCGCGGATGGCTATAATGCGGAACTTGATGAACTTAAATCCATTAGTCGACAAGGCAAATCTTTTATCCAGGGGCTGCAGAAAAAAGAGATAGAAAGAACTGGCATTAATACTTTGAAAATCGGCTACAATAGCGTTTTTGGTTATTATATCGAGATTTCCAAAGGCGCTGCCAAGAATGCTCCTGCAGATTATATCCGTAAACAGACTCTAGTTAACGCGGAAAGATTTATCACTCCGGAACTAAAGGAGTATGAAGAAAAGGTGCTTGGTGCCGAGGAAAAGATTATTGCACTGGAACAGCGCCTGTTTAATGAAATCCGCGGCAGGATTTTGGAAGAAGTAAAAAAAATCCAGCAAACGGCACGTAATATCGCCCTGCTGGATGTGCTTTGCTCGCTGGCAAAAGTGGCTCTGGAAAACGACTTCTGCAAACCAGAAATTTCCGTTAACAGCATTATTCAGATTGTGGAAGGGCGTCATCCTGTGGTTGAAAAAATGAGCAGCAACGGCAGGTTCGTACCAAATGATTGTTATCTAAACCGGGGGAACGGAGCAAATTTCCTGTTGATTACAGGGCCGAACATGGGAGGAAAGTCCACGTATCTAAGGCAAATCGCACTGATTACACTGATGGCGCACCTGGGAAGTTTTGTGCCTGCCCAAAAAGCTGTGATCGGTTTAACTGACAGGATTTTTACAAGAGTGGGAGCGTCAGATAATCTGGTGAAAGGGCAAAGTACTTTCATGGTTGAAATGAAAGAGGCCGCGAATATCCTGGCTTCGGCAACGGATAAAAGCCTGATCATCCTGGATGAAATCGGACGCGGGACATCAACTTATGACGGGATGAGTATTGCCTGGTCAATTATGGAATTTATTCATGACGGAATTAAAGCCAATACTCTCTTTGCCACACATTACCATGAGCTGATTTCACTGGGTGAAAAATTAGCGCATGCAGCCAATTACTCCGTAGCCGTGAAAGAGGAAAATGAGGACGGAATTGTGTTTTTGTACAAAATTATCAAAGGCGGAATTAACCGCAGTTATGGTATTGCGGTAGCCAAACTTGCTGGTTTGCCACAGGAAGTGGTTGGACGGGCAAGACAGATTTTAAATGACCTGGAAGAAGGCGTAATGGAAACAGCGATTAACAAACAACTTACTGAAAACGGCCGCGTTAATGAAAACCAGCAGCTATTATTTAATGAGCAGGAACAAAGGGCAACCAGGCTTATTAACGAAATCGACATTAACAGCCTGACCCCGCTTGAAGCACTTCAGAAACTTGACCAACTTAAGAAAAATTTATCACAGTAAAATGCCGCAGATAAAAGTCCTTCCAGATCATTTGATTAACCAGATTGCCGCCGGTGAAGTAGTGGAACGTCCCGCATCGGTGGTGAAAGAACTGCTGGAAAATTCGCTGGATGCCGGCGCAAAAAAAATTATCGTAGAAGTTGAAGCGGGCGGGGATGCCCTGCTTAGAATCACGGATGACGGCTGCGGGATGGATAAGGACGATGCTGTTTTGGCTTTTGCAAGGCACGCGACAAGCAAGATCAGCATACTGGAAGATCTGTTTAGAATTAACAGTTATGGTTTCCGCGGTGAAGCGATAGCAAGTATCGCTTCGGTTTCTTTAATGACTATCCAGACTAAAAAAGCGGGGGCGCTGGAAGGGACGATTGTCAGCGCCGAAGGTGGACAAATAAGAATGGTGAAGGCAATCGGAGCGCCGGAGGGGACGCAGATTGAAGTGCGTAATCTGTTTTTCAATACGCCGGCCCGCAAAAAATACCTTAAGAACGATGCGACTGAATACGGGCATATTCTGAGTACGGTAACATCGATGGCGCTGGCCTCACCGCAAGTTTCATTTAAGCTTATACATGATGGCAAAACGGTTTTTGATTTGCCGGCGAGTGAAGATGTCATGATCCGTATCAGAAGCCTTTTGGGCCGTGACATGGCCGAAAATCTGGTTCCTGTTTTTTACGGACACAGCAAGATTTCACTAACCGGATTTGTGGGAAAACCATCAATTGCCAGAGCAAGCCGGCTGGGACAATATCTTTTTGTTAACGGGCGTGAGGTAAAATCACACGTGCTTTCCTATGCCGTTAAACAGAGTTTTTATTCGCTGCTGCCCAAGGAAAAATATCCCGTCTTTATTTTGTTTTTCCAGATTGATCCAATGTATGTGGATGTAAACGTCCATCCGCGCAAAATGGAAGTCCGCTTCAGCGATGAAAAAGAGATCTTCAAAATTGTAATTTCGGCCTGTGGGAAAGCCCTTGAAAATTATGTGCTGGCCCCCAAGATTGAAGACCAGAAGCCAGAAGAAAAAGATGCTTCTCAAATAACTGAGCAAACGGAACTGTCTGCTTATTCGTCACAGCGCGTTCAACAATCGTTAAAACTGGAGGACCATGATTATGAAGAAGCTTACCGCGGAGCCAAAACGATGGCTGCCGTAGCGGGTGCTGCGACAGTGAATGGTTCCCTGAATGGAGTGAATGAAGACGCGATTGCTTTTACACAGGCGGTAACGCAGGGGCTTTATGCCAATGAACAGGCTAATTTTACGGCCCGTGAAAACGATGATCTGATCCAGCCGCTGGCACAGCTGGCTGAATCCTATATCCTATGCCGCCAGGGAAATTCACTTTTAATCATTGATCAGCACGCTGCCCATGAACGCATCCGGTATACCGAGATAGTTGCCGAATTCGAGGCAAAACAGAGTGTAATACAGCAACTGCTGACCCCGATGCAGTTTGAACTTTCACATCAGGAAAAAAATATTCTGGAACAGAACCTTGAACTGTTTGCAGGCCTTGGATTTAGTATTGAACCTTTTGGCGGCAATACATTCAATCTTACAGCAATCCCCTCCTATATGGCTAAACATGACCTTTTAAAGGCCATTCACGGACTGATTGATGATTTGAACAACATGTCCGTAAAAGGCGATTTCCAGTCGCGTAAAGAAAAAGCCCTGACCTACATGGCTTGCCGGAGCGCAGTTAAATTCGGAGACAAGTTAAGCATGGAAGAAATGGAAGGTCTGGTAAGGCAACTGCAGACGCTCGCCCAGCCATATACCTGTCCCCACGGACGGCCAACAATGGCAAAAATGGATTTTGAAGAACTGGAAAAAAGGTTTGGAAGAAGAAAATAATTATTTGCCAATGAGCGCGGACAGGAATGTCAGCCTGCTCAAAGTGCCATCATATTCAAGGATGCCGTTTTCGTTTTTCTTCAATTTTGACTCCGGGAAATTGGCGTAAAAATCCAGTCCCGGCTTTAACATAATTAACTTGTGGAACTGTGTCTTGTTGATGGCCGGCTGCCCCTGCACAAAGAACTGGTACTTTGAGATTGGGCTTAAATCAAGCCTGAAAGGCAGCCTATAGCTTAATCTGACCTGTTCGGTGGAATCGGCGTTAACATCCATTTCAAACATAAAAAAGGTCTTATCC
>JAGOLJ010000044.1 GCA_017994125.1 Candidatus Altimarinota bacterium | reverse complement strand
AAATACTTATTCACTTTTTTGATTTTTTATTTATTTATAGATGATAATCGATAGTTTTTGTTGTTAAGGCTTTTGTGTATTTTTTGTATCAAGGATATTGGGAGTTTTTTTTGTTTTAAAAAGGGCATTTAACGCTCTTTGTCGATATTTTTTATTGCTGTTATAAAAGGCTATAAACGTTTTGTTGAAACTGAAAAGTTACATTTTTGTTCAAAAATATAGTTCTTCGTTACCGGTTTTTAGCTTATAAATGGCTTTAATGGTGATAATCCTCTTAGATAGGCACGAATATCTTTGTGATCTTTGGGGCTTGGAGGACGGTTGGTTGGATTTTCTGGCTCTTCTGATGAGGCTGGAGGAATGTCAGAGATCGTATTTGGATCTTGGGCGTCGGTTTCCAGATTGATGACGACAGGCGGGATATCCTGATCGGGTTCATGTTTACCTGATGGTAAAGATGGATTTTCGTGATCGGGGGTGGCGTTTGTCCTCATATGATTCAGTTATTTGTTTTAATATAGTTTTTGCTGTAAGTTGGTGTCAATTAAATAAGTCGATGTTTACAGATTCACATTCCCATATCCATTTTACTCCCGAGTTTCCTGATGTTGCGGATGTTATTGCCAGAGCTGAAAATAATGATGTAAAACGTCAGGTTTTGGTTGGTTGTGGGCCCAGGGATTGTTTTGCGCTTCCTGCTTTTCTGAATAAGTACAAAGAGAAAGATTTTTGGGGGAGCGTAGGGGTTCATCCTCATGATGCTGATAAAGTTACGGAAGTTATGTTGAGAGATTTTGCCCGTCTAATTGATCGGGCCGATAAGATTATAGCTATTGGAGAGATTGGTTTGGATTATTATCGGAATCTGCAGCCTGAAAATATACAGAAAAGAGCTTTTATTACACAGCTTGATTTTGCGAAGCAGCTTGGAATGACAGTAATAATCCATGTCAGGGATGCGTGGGATGATGCGTTTAAGATACTGATGGATTTAAAGATGGAAAAAGTGATATTGCATACGTATAGTGGGGGAATGGAGTTGGCAAAAAAGTTTTGGGATAAAGGTTATTATATGGGCATATCCGGGGTTGTCACTTATCCCAAAAATGAACTTTTAAGGGAAATTGTAGCCGAAGCTCCAATGGAGCGGCTATTGCTTGAGTCTGACTGTCCTTATTTGTCGCCGCAGCGGTATCGTGGGCAAAGAAATGAACCGGCTTATATTGTAGAAACGGCAAATGAAATTGCCCGAGTTAGGAACGTGGATGTGGAAGAAGTGGCACAGGTTACTTCTTCAAACACTCTTTCAGCCCTGGGTGTTGGCGTTCAGGTACTATGAAGCGGTTTTGATTATGGAAACAAGATCGCTAAAAGATTCCACTTTAATTGCATCTGTTTTTTCACTTTTCTGTTTGGGGGTAACCACAATGTCAAAACCGGTTTTGGCCGATTCCATGATTCTTTTTGGCAGGTGGCTGATGGATCTTAATTCTCCAGAAAGGCCCACTTCGCCCAGATAGACTGTATTGGATGGAAGTGGCGATTTCTTGAGAGATGAAATTATAGCCATAATGACGGCAAGATCGGCGGCAGGGTCGTTGAGTCTAAATCCTCCAACCACATTTACGTAGACGTCCTGGTTGTTGAGGTTGTGATTTAAGTGCCTTTGGATAACAGCTACCAGGAGTTGAAGACGGTTAACGTCAAATCCGCTGGCTGCTCTTTTGGGGTAACCGAATTGGGTATAGTTGGTGAGTGCCTGGACTTCAAGAAGGATTGGTCTGGTTCCTTCTACGGTTGCGGTTATGGCTGAGCCGAAACTGTCCTGTTTCCGCCCTTCAAGAAAAAGTTTAGAAGCATTTTTTACTTCAATAAGACCTTCTTCTGCCATTTCAAAGAGCCCGATTTCGTTGGTTGAACCGAAGCGGTTTTTTAGGCTGCGCAGAATACGAAGGTTTTGAATTCTTTCGCCTTCAATGAGCAGGACTGTGTCTACAAGGTGTTCGAGGATTTTGGGGCCGGCCAGGTTGCCATCTTTGGTTACATGGCCGATGATGATGATTGGGGTGTCGCTTTTCTTGGCGTAGTCCATTAAAGCTTCGGTGCAGTAGCGGACCTGGTTGATGCTGCCGGCTATCGAAGGAATATTTCCAGATGATAAAACCTGGATGGAGTCGATGATCATAAGTCCCGGTTGCAGGTTTTCGGCAGTTTCAAGGATGTTTTCGAGTCCGGTTTCAGAAACAACACTGATATTTTCGTTGTTGATGCCCAGCCTGGTGGCTCTTGAGGCAATCTGGTGAGGTGATTCTTCTCCGGAAAAATAAATGATTGAGCTGAAATTGGGGGCTGTTTTTTGGCAGATTTTTAAAGTTAGTGTGGATTTGCCGATGCCAGGTTCTCCGCTAAGCAGAATCAGGCTGCCAGGGACAATTCCTCCGCCAAGAACCCGATCGACCTCTTCCAGGTTTGTTAAAAGGCGCTTTTCTTTGGTGCTAACCTGGGAAAGGGGAGTCGGCGTCAGTTTTATCCCTTTGTGGGATCGACTTTTTGGTAGCTGCTCCTGAACGTCTTCGGTAAAGGAGTTCCAGGCGTCACATTCAGGACAGCGGCCAATCCATTTTGGGGAACTGGCTCCGCATTGGGTGCAAAGGTAGGTGGTTTTAAGTTTCATGTTTTGGTGATTCGTGGTTTAGGATTTTATTATAGACATTTTCGGTCTTTTGGGCCATTTCTTTGGCATCGAATTTTTTGACGTCGTGGTTTCCCAGAAAAGCGATTTTTTCACGCTGAGCCTTGTTTTTATAGATTTCAATAATTTTATCTGCAAGAACCTGGCTGTTGGCAGGGGGGACAAGTTCCCCATTTTTATGATCATTTATTATTTCTGGGATGCCGCCGACGTTGCTGGCAATAACAGGAAGTTGGCAGGCCATTGCTTCCAGGAGGACTAAACCAAAGGCTTCTTTAATGCTTGGCAGTATAAAGAGGTCGCTGGATTTTAATAATTTGGGGATGTTTTTCTGAAATCCAAGTAGCACAACTTTATTATCCAGGTCTAAATTTTTTATTAACTTTTTAAGTTCGTTTTCCTGCGGCCCTTCACCAAGTATAACAAGCTTGGCCTTAGGGATGGTCTCGGCAACTTTTTTGAAAGCTTCAATAAGGTATTTTAGCCCTTTGCGCGGGTGAAGGGCCGCGATGCATTCAATAATAAAATCGTCCGCTTCGGATTTAAACTGTACGGTGCGGATTTTCTGTTTTTCCTGGGCTGAAAAACGCAATAAGGCTTTTTCAAATTCGGCCAGGTCGATGCCGTTATGGATTACGCTGATGCGGTTTTTAAGTTCGGGATATTCTTTAAGCAGAAGGTCATGATTGGCGTTAGAAACGGCAATGGTGTGTGCGGTTTTTTTGAGGCATTGCTTTTTGAGGCTTCGTTTGATCCCCCGAAGCGGAAATGGGTCGTGTTCGGTTGCAATGATTTTGGTCACTTTTCGGTCAGTTGCATAAAAAGCATAACGGCAGCTTCCGGGGTTCCAGAGGTGAAGGTGTAGGATTTCCGGTTTTAGATCGTTTAAGATCTTTTTTAGTGCGGTAAAATGTCTTGGATCGTGTTTATGGGCTACTTTAACGGCATGAAACGGTATCTTTAGGGTTTTCAGCTGTTCCTGCCATGTTTTTAACTGTTTATAATCGGAAAAAACAAAGGTAACCTGATATTTTTCCGGATTCAGGTGGCTGGCAAGAAGGGTCATGTGCCGTTCGGCTCCGCCGTAAATAGGAGTATCGGTATAGAATACAACTTTAATCATGTAATGAGTTAGGCAATTACAGACGACAATTATTTTATATCACAGCGGCTGTTTTAGTCCAAACCACTAAATGTATAAAATTTCTTGAATTAGGAATTAATCTTTGATAACCTCTGTTTCGCTAATGTCTTTGAAATTTTTTTGGGTCAATAGCTCAGTCGGTAGAGCAGTCGCCTCTTAAGCGAATGGTCGCAGGTTCGATCCCTGCTTGACCCACCATTTCAGTTTGTACTCATGATTTCTAGAAATATGAAAAGATTGTTAATTACGGCAATGTTAATTTTGACGTGGGGTTCTTTGGGGTTAGGGGTAGCGAAAGCTGCAGAATTGAGTATCGCAGATGTGGCCAAGCACAATACGGCACAGGATTGTTATATGGCGATTAATGGCAAGGTTTATGATATAACGTCTTATTTTGGTTCTCATCCGGGCGGTGATTCCTACCTGCTTGAAAGCTGTGGTATTGATGCTACGTCTGCATTTGTATCAAAGGGCGGTGAAGGAAGTGATCATTCACGTTATGCTTATGATTTATTGAAAAACTATTATGTTTCGGATTTGGCCGCAAATTCATCCCTGACTGCAAGTTCAGCTCTGGCTGCAGGGCCGTCTGGCAATCTATCTGTTGCTGAAACCAAGGTTGTGACAGTTGGATTTCGTTATCCGTTGGTATTTGTAATTGGCGGGATATGGCTTTTGTTATTGTTTTTCCATTATTTGATGGGAAAAAAGTATGGGAAGATTTTTAATCGTGGTTTATTGATGAGGGCAACAAGTCTGATTATGTTGATTGCTTTTATCATGGTTGCGGCTGGTGGTTTATATATGACTTTTGCCGGAAGGATGGTTATAAAAGGGTTTGATACAATTATGATTCACGTTTATTCCGGTTTTGCCTTTGCCATGGCTGCCTTTACCCATCTTTATCTGCATTTAAGGGATATATCTATTTATCTTAAGATGCTGTTTCGAAAAAAAGACCCATCCTGAGTGTTGATGGGCCTTTTTAAGTTGGTTGGTGGAACTTTGGAAGATTAATTTGTTACGATGATTTTGCCTTTAATGTTGGTGTTGTACTTGTCGTGATAGTAAAAGGTTCCAGTTGTGGTGAAGGTCTTCTGATAGGTGGAGTTCAATTTAAGAGTTGAACTGTTTATGTAATATGAAGTCCGATCTCCAGTAACGCTATGGTTGCGGTTATCCTGATTGACCCATTTTACAGTGCTCCCACGCTTAATGGTAATGCTTGATGGAGAATAGAGATTGTTTTTGATGTATACAGTTCTGGTGGTTTGGGTAGATGTGGATGAAGAACAATAGTAGTAGGTCCTGGTGGTGCTATTATAGCAGCGGTTGCTTGAGGTGTTTGTGCCGCATCGGTAGTAGATATCGTTAGCGCTGTCATAGCAGTAACCGTTATAGTTGTTGTTGTAATTGTTGTAGTTGCTGTAATTGTTATCGTAGGTTGTGTCGCGGAAATCTGAGAAATTTCCCACTACGTTGCCATCTAAATCGGTAACCTGGTTAAGTTCTTCCGAAGCGGTGCGGCCGTTATAATAGTTGTAATTATTATTGTAATTGTTGTACCAGTAGTAGTTATTGTCGTAAGAGTAAGGGCTGTAATACTGGGCGCTTGCTACCGCCGGCAACATGATTGTTCCCAAAATGGATAGAATTACGGCTATCCGGGTAATTAAGGAATTGTTTTTCATATGTTTGGGTTAATTGTTACGTAGGAGGTAGGATTATTTAACAAAATATATGATTTTGTCAAAAATAAAGTCTGCTTTTTAGTGTGTATGATTTAAATTGTGGGGACTTCGTTGGCGTTTTTTACGATAATAGTACCCTTCATTGAAGGATGCAGACTGCAGTGATAAGCGAAGGTTCCGTTGCTATTGAAGGTATATGTCCAGGTGTCTCCAGGGTTTAGGATGGGGCTTAAAAATTGTCCTCCATCAGTAGCAACCTGGTGGGTGACTGTATCGTTATTGGTCCATTTAACGGTTGTTCCGTTGCCAATAGTCATTGTGTCTTTAACGAATGCAGATGATTTGATGCTAACGTTCAGGACGTAATCAGATTGCCAATTCTGTTGTGTCTGCTGCTGGGACTGCTGGGTGTTTAACTGTGTTTGTTGGGTAGAGGGCGGGGTGGTTTGAAGAGAATTATAAATGAGCTGGGCAAGCTTGCCGCGGGTCATTCCCTGGGCTGGATACACTTTATTTGAACTGTCGGCGGTTACCCAATTATGTTCTTTGGCATACTGAATGAATTTTGCATACCATTCACTCGCGGGGGTGTCGGCGTATGGATCGGTATTTACGCTGATACCGCTTAGGTCAATCAGCTTGGTGTTGATAAGCATTTTGAGGTTTTCTGCAAGGTTGACGGTTTGGGTAGGTTTAAACGTTCCATCCGGATAACCCTGGACGATTTTGAGCTCGACAGCTTTTAAAAGATATTTAGCGTACCATTCATTGCTATTGGTATCTTTAAAAGTCAGGGATGTGGTTGCGTCAGGGACTTCAATCTTTGCTCCCAGAAGGATGATTTTTAATGCTTCGACGCGGTTAACTTCCTGGTTTGGTTTGAAGGTCCCGTCTGGATATCCGCCAATGATGCCACGGGATTTAAGATCCATTATGGCAGTGTAGTTTGGGTTGCTGGGGTCAACGTCGCTGAAGCTTGTGAGGCTAGAGGCAAGACAGAAGTGGTAAAAGGCAAGCATTAAAATACTGCCTACGATAAGTAAGTAAGCCGGTTTTATTTTCATTTTGGTTAGATTAATGATATATTTTTTTACCCGAAGGGCTTCTTAAAAGTAGCAAATCTATGCCAGAATTGCCAGAGGTAGAAACGATTGTCCGTGAATTACGGCCTGAAATTACAGGCAAGAAAATATGGAAAGTTGAGTCAAAACTGGATTCGATGTTTAAGCCGTCTTTTGACTTTTTCCGTTCGCATTTACCTGGGACGCGGGTACTTGATGTCAGGAGGAGGGGAAAATATATTGTGATTGTCCTTTCGAATAATTTGAGGCTTGTAATTCATTTAAGAATGACGGGGCGGTTGATGTGGCACAAACAGAAGGGGCGCGAAAAGTACCTTTGTGCGGTGATCCATTTTTCTGATGCGACAACGCTTTATTATTCCGATGTCCGTAAGTTTGGAAAGTTATGGCTTTTTGATGATAAACATTACGAGAAGGGGACGGGAATTATCAGGCTTGGTAAAGAACCATTGCATCAGGGAATGGGTTTTGATGAATTTTATAGGGTTTTTGCTGGAAGGAAGGGGATATTGAAAAATTCATTACTAAGGCAGGATCTTATTGCCGGAATCGGGAATATTTATGCTGATGAGATTTGTTTTAGAGCGGGTTTTTTACCAGGACGGCGGTTAGAAAAAATAAGTAAGCAGGGGTGGAAAAAGATATATGATGCAATGAAATTTTGTTTAAATGAAGGCATTAAACATTGCGGAGTTTCGGTGTCAGATTTTGTGGGGACGCGCGGGAAAACCGGAAAACACCAGCATTATCTAAAAGTCTATGGCAGAAAAGGTGAGCAATGCCATAAGTGTGGCTCTGCCATTAGCAAAACCCGCATGGCGGGCAGAGGAACGTTTTATTGTGAAAAGTGTCAAAAGTAGATGCCTGTTTTAGTTTTCTTCAAACTTTTCAACAGAGTATCTGCTGACTTCGAGTGTTCCTGTTTTCCATTCATCTGAAGGCAGTCCGGCTTTTAGGCAAAGGCTTGAAAGAAAAGCATCTTTGTCGGTAAGGTCTTCCCACACCTGGGGCAGGTAGGTCGCCTGAAAAAATCCCTTTTTAAGGATAATACCGTCTTTTAATGGGATTATTTTAGATAACAGATCCTGCGTATTTTTATAATCGATTTTTTGAGGGAGGGAAAGAATCGAAATTTCAATTTTGATTAGATCCAGCTCGTCTTTTGATAAAGGATAAAAGCGGGGGTCGTCAAAAGCGGCATTAATGGCATTTTCTGCAACATCTTTATATAATTCCTGGACGGGGGCAATGTGTCCGATGCATCCTCTTAGTTGGGATCCAATGGTTATGGTTACAAAGACGCCGCGGTTTTCTTTGAGTTGTTCGTCAATTTTTGATTCATCTATTTTTAAATTTCTTCCTGTGAGGAGCCGGTTTTTTATGGCGTCACGGGCCAGTTTGAGTAAAAATTTTTGTTGGGTTTTGCTGTACATGGTATTTTATTTGTGAATAGCGCAGGCCGAATATCCCACAACGCTTTTTTTATCTCCAGCAGTGTCTCCTGAATTGCGGTAATCCAGCAGGTCAATTGTGTAGCTGTTGTTTTTAGCCAGATTCATTAATATTTTGATGCCAATACTGCCGCAGGCGTCAATTTCATCCATGTTTTTGGTGTCCAGTGAGATAATTCTGTTAAGAGTGTTTTGATCTGTTTGTTCAGCTTCGTAATAATTTTTGTAGTGTGATAGATCTGAGGATATTACAAATAATGAATCATTTGCCAGAAAGTATGGATTTAAAAGTTCTGTCATTGCTGAGATGGACGTATCACCCAGGAGAATTGGTATTATTTCAAAATTATTAAGCGATTGCTGTAGGAAAGGCAATTGTACTTCCAGACTGTGTTCGGGCAGATGAGCCTGGATGTTGTCTTCGACTTCACTGCTCTGTTCAAGAAGCTGACTGCAGATTTCGAGGTTAACTTTGACCTTTCCTAAAGGGGTTTCGTATTCATCGAACATGCCAACAGCCGCTGTAGTGAAAACGTAATGTGCGGGCCCAAGCAGAAACACATTGTATTTTTGAGATGGTAAAGATAAAAGCTGTTTGTAGGCTGATCCGGCAACCGGCCCTGAATAAATGTAGCCGGCGTGTGGAGAGATTATGGCTTTAAGATTTTTGATCTTTCGGGTTTCCGCTTCAAAGATAAATCTTTTAACCATTTGTTCCAGCTCTTTGGGGTTGGACGGGTAA
>JAGOLJ010000043.1 GCA_017994125.1 Candidatus Altimarinota bacterium | reverse complement strand
TTCAAACACTGCATATCGCCATGCTTGAAAAGGATGGCTACGAAGCTTACGATATTTTGGGAACGCTTTCCCATCATACCGAAACACAGCATCATGAAGTGATAACTCTTATCCTCACTGGTGACCGTGACGCCCTCCAGTTGGTTACCCAAAGAACTAATGTTATCGCTCCAATCAGAGGAGTAAGCGATGTTTTTGTTTACACTCCTCACTCCGTTAAAGAAAAAATTGGCGTCCGTCCCGACCAGATTATCGACTACAAAGCCCTTTGCGGTGACACTTCCGATAACATTCCCGGGGTCCCCGGCATCGGCCCCAAACAGGCTTCCGAGTTCCTGCAGAAATACGAGACGCTGGATAATCTCTATCAGCATTTGGAAGAACTTACTCCCGCCCAGACCCGCAAACTGATAGAAGGGAAAGATAGTGCATACCTAAGCCAAAAGATAGCCACCATTCTACTGAACACCCCCGTTGATACCGATCTCGAACACTTAAACATCGGCCCCGCCGATTACCCAAAGTTCAGGGAACTGATTACCGAACTCGAGTTTAAAACTCTCATCCCTAAAATCGAAGAGTTCAAAAAAGTCATCCCTGCCGCCCCCGACAATTCCGAATCAGGCAATCAGCAAAGCCTATTTTAAGCCATTTTCCGCCGGGAACATCCTCTGCCGGGCCATACTCCCGCCGGGGCCATCTCCCGCCACGTCAACTACTGCCATTGGCCCGATCGCCCCTGGCCCCTCCGCCCAGTATTTTTTAGTCCAATAAGCCCCCGCCAGGCTTGACATTATTAGTAAATCCTGTTAGCATATTCACCTTTTTGTTATCAATTTAACCATATCAAAATGACCATTGAACAGGATCAATCTTTAGAATCAAATCTCAATGAAGGAAATCCCCGCTTAAAAAGTGCCAAATCTCCTGCTTCCAGGCTCGCCCCGTTAATTCTTTCCATCGCTGCCCTTACCGGCATGTGCGTTGATTCCAGTCCTCAAAAAGCCGAACCAGTTAACGGTTCACCGGTTGCCGCCGCGTTACCGCAAAAAAAGGCCAACGGCCCCCAAACTGCCGAAAGCACTGCATCCTCCAATTCTCCGGAAGCCCGGAATACTGCTGATAAACTCGATTTTTCAATTATGCCGCAGGTTGAAACAGGCAAAGTTTCTTATTCCTTTCCGCTTCCCGCCAACTATCCATATTCAAAAGACCAGCTTTCAGCATCAGCTCAAAAGCTCAATGATTATGTTGCAAACGAAATCAGAAGCACTCAGCAGTACATGAATTACGGCAGCAACGACAGGGAAAAAGAGATAACTATTATGATCGAAAATATTTACAGGCATATCCAGCAGGATAAAGTGCTGGCCCCTTTTGCCGCAGCGGAACAACGCAAAGCCGATGAGGATAATTTTCAGTTCCATGCCCGCATCATTGAAAAAATCCTGATCCAGATTGGCCAATATTTTCGGGCAGAAAAAATTCTTTCCAATGACGGCAGGGCCCTTATGACATTGAGCATGCAGCCTGTCGAAGCCAACGAAACCTTTTCCGTCAAAGACAAATCCGGATCGATGGAATTACCTGTTCTCACCATCGCCAGCTCATCGGAAAAAGGCGTATCCGGCATCTACGATTCCGATATTGATGCAGCCACTGTTAACCGCAATGAGATTGAACAGATTTTATCTTCGGGACAGGAGCAGATGAAACAATTTAACCTGCTCCCTTCAAATTTCGATTCACAAAAGTTCCGTGCAGAATATATCCGTGATACCAAAATCCACGAAGCTACCCACGCTTATCTTGGGAAGAAATTCCCCAAAGCCGGAAAAATTAATGATGCCAAAGCCAGAGTCAACGTCAACCTTGATATGGTTCTTGATGAAAAAAACCATTTCCCCATTGCCGGTTTTTATCATCCTATTAATTTTCATGAACTCTGCGCTGTAGGTAGCGAGCTCTTCAATTCCAATGACGATAGTTATTATTCCTTCATGAAATACGCCCATCATAGCGACGGCCCGGGTTACGAACTGGTAAACCGCCTGATTGTTTTCTACGCCATCAAACGCGCGCCTGATTCTCCGCAAAAACGTAAACTGGAAGCCTTGATGGCCTCCAATCAGCCAATTGACACCATGGAAATAGTCAGGATGATTAAAGCCACCTACACCAAAAAACAGGTCAAAGAGGTCGGTTTCAAGCTCTATGAAATTGGCTTTGATCTTCTTGGGCAGGTTGAAAAAGCTTATTAATATTTATAATCACAGGATCCTTTTATTTGTTGCCAAAAAGGCCTCCCTGTACTATATTCTTTGTGCTCATAATCACTAATTAAATGTCAAAAGCACGTGTTATAGCCAGCTTAGACATCGGCAGTTCCAAGATCAGGACAGTTGTAGGGACACTCGAGGAAAAGACACAGGTACCAAACATTATCGGAGTGGGGATTGCCCCATCCACAGGCCTCCGCAAGGGTGCCGTCATCGATGTTGAAGAGACCATAAACAGTGTTTCATCTTCCCTGGAAGATGCCGAAAGAATGGCTGGTGAACCAATTAACCATGTATTTCTTGGCATCGGCGGAAACCACATTGAATCCATTAATTCCAAAGGAGTTATTGCTGTTTCCCATGCCGGTAACGAAATTACCGAAGACGATGTTGATCGTGTGCTGGAAGCCGCGCAGGCCGTTTCCATCGCCAGCAACAGGCGCATTTTGCGCATTATTCCCAAATCTTTCACTGTTGATGAACAAAAAGGCATTAAGTATCCGGTTGGCATGACGGGCATCCGTCTTGAAGTTGATGCCCATATCATCACCGGCCTTATTCCAAGCGTAAAGAACATCGAAAAGTGCGTGCTTCAGGCCGGCGTAGACATTGATGACATCATTCCTTCCTGCCTGGCCAGTGCCGAAGCCGTTTTAAGCAAGCGTCAAAAAGAACTTGGTGTTGTTGTGATCGATATCGGCTGCGGCGGCACCAGCGTCAGCGTTTTTGAAGAAGGCACTACTCTCCACACGGCAGTCCTTCCTGTTGGCGGCGAAAATGTCACCAACGATATCGCCATTGGGCTTCGCACTTCCATTGATACCGCCGAAAAGATCAAAATCGAATATGGCACCTGCAATCCTCAGGACGTAAACGACCGTGAAATTATTGATCTTTCACTGGTAAGCAAAATAGACACGCAAAAAGTAAGCAAAAAGCTCATGGCCGAAATTATCCAGGCAAGGTACCATGAGATTTTTGTTCTAGTTAAAGATGAACTGGCCAAAATCCACCGCGACGGCATGCTGCCCGCAGGCGTAGTTTTAACCGGTGCCGCCGTCAAAATGCCCGGCACCATCGATCTTGCCCGCGAAACGCTTAATCTGCCGGTCCAAATCGGCTTTCCTCAAAATTTCGACGGCGTCGTCGATAAAATCGATGACCCCGCCTACGCCACCGCCATCGGTCTGATTTTATGGGGCTCCCGTCTCGAAGGACGCTCTTATGGTTTCTCGTTAAAAGGGCTTAATATAAAGAAACATTTGGGTGGTCTGGGTGATTGGGTTAAGAACCTTTTTCCATGATGGCTCTCCGAAAGATTCCCTAAAAAATATTATTGACAAATTATCAAACAGTAGGTAAAAATTAGACTCCGCTTTAAACCATTCTAATTTTTTATTTGTAATAGCACTCTATGGCAACTCCACAACAAAAAGACGCCTTAAGAAACCTGTTTTCGGCAGCTCAACTTGGTAACAAGCGCACACAGGAAATCACTCCAGACATTACTCCGGTTGCTTTAATCAAGGTTATCGGCGTTGGTGGAGGTGGTTGTAACGCTTTAAACCGCATGATCAAGGCCAATCTTAAAGGCATTGAGTTCATTGCAGTTAACACCGATGCACAGGCTTTGTACCATAATGAAGCCCCGACCAAAATCAACATTGGCAAGGCAACAACCCGTGGACTTGGTGCAGGCAGCAACCCCGATATTGGCCGTCAGGCAGCCGAAGAAAGCGCCGAAGAAATTCGCCAGGCCATTGAAGGAGCCGACATGGTCTTCATCACCGGTGGTATGGGTGGAGGAACCGGTACCGGAGGCGCCCCTGTCATTGCCGAAATTGCCAAAGAGATGGGCATTCTCACTGTTGCCGTTGTTACCAAACCGTTCAGCTTTGAAGGTCACAGACGCCGCCAGCAGGCCGAAGAAGGTCTCGAAAACCTGCGCAACAAAGTGGATACTCTTATTACCATTCCAAACGACAAAATCCTTTCTATTATCGACAAAAAGACACCTATTACCGAAGCCTTCACCGTTGTGGATGATGTCCTTCGCCAGGGTGTTCAGGGCATTGCCGATCTCATCACTGTTCATGGCATGATCAATGTCGACTTTGCCGATGTTAAGACCGTCATGGAAAACGCCGGTTCAGCCCTCATGGGTATCGGTTACGGCAGCGGTGAAAATCGCGCCGTCGAAGCCGCCAAGGCCGCCATTGAATCACCATTACTTGAACTTTCCATTGATGGAGCCAAGGGTGTTCTCTTCAACATTACTGGTGGCAATGACTTAAGCATGTTCGAAGTCGATGAAGCCGCCCGCATTATTACCGAAGCCGCTGACCCTGAAGCCAACATTATCTTTGGCGCCGTTATCAACGATTCTTATACCGGTGAAGTAAAGATTACCGTTGTAGCCACAGGCTTTGATGACACCCTGCGCGAAAGGCCAACCATGATGCGCACTCACATGTCCCTCAATAACACACTCGGAGGCCCATCAGTTATCAGTGCCACATCCAACAGCTCAAACAGCCAGAGTAACAATCAGCCGGTAAAATTCAGCGAAAACGAACTCGATATTCCGGCATTCATCCGCAAAAAGATGAACTAACATTGTGGCATAGCAGTAAAATACGCTTACAAAACCGCCGCAATTAGACTAAAAACCGATAAATCAAAAGCGCGCTTCATCCGAAGCGCGCTTTTTAAGTCTTTTAAAGTACAAAATCAGGGATTGATGTAAAGCTTATAAATAACCACTCCGGCAATAATCAGTACCACTACAAGCGTAATCAGTGCAGGAACCTTTATTGAGTGCTTTTTCTTTTTATTCTGAACCTCCTGTTTTTCAATTTTATTTATTTCCTCCAATACCTCTTCAGCCTTTTCTGATGATTCCTGTTCATCATATTTCTGGTTAGAAGATAGTTCCAGTTTTTTAAAATCTTTTTGGATCCTATCTAGCACTTTGATGCTGTTATTAAGCTCATCCAGTGAAGCCGCAGAAGCCTCCGGCTTTACCGGAACATTCACCCTGCTGATCTCTTTCCACAGATAATCCTTGGCTTTATCAACATCTTCGCCGGAAAGCCCTGCCAGATGGTTAATCACATTTTCTTTTTCATCACCATTCAGGCCGGCAATAGCCGGTGAATTTTCAACCAGTCTTTTCAGTTCAGGATCTTTGATTTTTTCTGCTGACTCCATGCGCTTTTATTATTTATTTTTAAGACACTTTACGTACCTCAAATATCCCGCTGCCCTTTTTTACGTAATAAACACTATTATTATTACTGATCAGATAGTGGCCAAGAGCGGCTTCTCCAACAGTATTCAGGGTTAATTGTTTGATTCTTGCATATTCGGGAGAATTTAGAGCAACCCGGGGCATGCCGGCAAAAGTACGTGTATTAACGTTTTCTTCTGTAATATCAGCAAACCTGGTCGGCTTATCAGGATTGTTTGTAGCATTACGAAGTTGTTCTTTTCCGTAAGCATCCAGTGCGTCTGCTGGTTTGACTTCTTCCCTTGGCACCTCCGGTCCTCTGACGATGCCAACGGCACCCAGGCCTACTGTAGGAACTGGCGCGGCTGCCACTGGCGCTGGTCTTGCCGTCCTGGGCTGGGGCGCTGGTGCTGCCGGCGCTCTTCTTGCTACTGCTGTGTCAGGAGGAGTAGCAGGCTGTTCTGCTGGAAAACGGCTTCCAACAGCCAAAAGGTTTTGAATGGTTTTTTCTGCGGTAGCATATTCCCCGGATGCCAGTACGGCCGCACTAAAATTTTCAGGCTTGGACATCTTTGCAATATCGGCTTTGGAAGACTCAATCTTTGTTAGATAGCTTTGCACAAGATCAGGATCATGCTTGGCCTGGATTTGCTTAAAAGCTTCAATTGCTGCAGTTCTTCCAAACTGCCTTGAAGTTCAGTCTTCTTCACTTTCATTTGGACGTGCCTTAACCTGGGAATTTGCCGAGTCAGCATCCATTCCCCTATTCATTTGCATCATTGCCTGCAAATCATCCAGATACTGGTTTGCAACCAGATAAGCATGCTTATAACGGCTCTGCATACTGTCGACGGATTCCATTTGTTTCGGCCCTTCTTTGGGCTTATTTGGCTCAACATAGCGTTCACCCGGAGTATTAACAGTTTCAAATACCAGACGTTTAACGCCAAGATATTTTTCTTGCCCGGCAATTTTGTGTAAAAGTAATTTTTGTAACATAAAAATTATTTATGAAATAATCATAATAATATATCACATTTAAGGCAAAAACTCAATAAAGCACACCAAAGTTACTCAAACAATCACTTTCTTTTTCGGCGCCCTGATTCATCAAATAATTCCACTCTTCCATCTCTGTAGCTGCGTTGCCTTATTCCTCCGGACTTAAAAAACACTTCAAAATCAATTAGGCCTTTTTCATATATCTTTTGGTATAAAACCCCGTTTTCATATACCTCCTCAATACCGCTTCTATAAGCTCTTCTGATTAAAATTCCGTTATCATTAAAATCTTCCCGTTTAACTGGAGATCCTCCTTCATACTGGATTTGGATGACAACATTATTTTTATAAAAACTGGTTTTTTCCCTGTCTGAAACCTGTGTCAAAACTCCGTGATTGTAATAAACTTCAACGCCGTTTTTAAAATGAACATGTGTTAGTGCGAATTTACGCCATTCCTTTCCCGCCATAAAATCATCCGGACTCATCCTCTCCTGATAGTAAATTTCCGGGGTAATCGCTAATTCCCCGCCGTTTGGCAAAAGTGTATTTGGATCAATATAAACGTCCATTCTTGCGCCTTTCCCGGCGTTTCTAGTCAATGGACTCCTCTCAAAAAAACTATGTTCTTTTGCTTTAGATTTCCCAAACTCCTGCGAAGCCTTTAGCAGATCTAGTGGCGAATTGCTGGTTCCAATTTGGTTAAATGGGAGCCTTTGGTCAAAGCTTTTCCAGATATTGTCAGTATCTAAAAATATAGCTACGGCATGCTTACTTTCCGCCATCCCAATAATCCTGGCTTTATAATCATGCCCGGTATGTTTGCCCAGTCTTTTTAACAATTCCACAAACAGATTCGCCTGATTATCACAGTCTCCGCCACCCTCTGCCATTATCTCCACGGCTGGTAGCAGGCGATCATCACTAACATCCTCATAGTGCAAAAAACTGGACATGGCTTTTGCCAGACCTTCCGCATTCCCAGCCAT
Source organism: Candidatus Altimarinota bacterium (assembly GCA_017994125.1). GTDB lineage: Bacteria > Patescibacteriota > Gracilibacteria > UBA1369 > UBA1369 > JAGOLJ01. Next base: position 1,372 of record JAGOLJ010000043.1, on the reverse strand, counting down.
TTTAGCCAGATAATCCATGTATGTTTCCGCCGGGATATAATCCTTAAAAGGCCTATAATTAGCGACCCTGGAGCCATTTATAGGGGTTGTATTAGCTTGAGTAAAGTTCCTAACCTCATGGAGCGGCATATTTTGGCAATCCTTAAAAGGCGCAATCGTAAGGCAGCATGCCCAGACATTCCTTTTCGTCTTTTCCTGAATCGGGCGACAGTCATACCCGTCGGGCATAATCTCATTTGTGGCCACAAAATGGGCTTTTTGTGCATTTAATTCGTCATGCCTCAAAGAACCTTTAACCCCGTTCGCGGCTCCGCAGGCGGTTGCAGATAGAGCCAGTGACAAAGCCAAAGAATCGAGCAATTTAGGCATAAAAAGACGTCAATTAACCCAAAAAGGAGTTAATTGTAACATTTATGCATTAAAAGTCAAGTAATGACTAGATTAAGCCAATATAAACAAATTTAGCCAATTCAGGCTGTGCGCCCCCGTCCTCTATCCAGATTGGCTTCATTTGCCTGTCGCAGATCACGAATAAAGCGCCTACTTACATTGTTATCAATTGGTTTCCCCTCCACATATTCCACGTGCGGGCCACTAGCTGACGAGTAGCAGAATAAAGTTATTGCCACTTTACCATTATCTTCAAAAGCGACAAATTGCACCGGCACTTCCCCAACTGCATCCTTGTATTCCCATTTAGTGTTTTCATTAAAAAGCAGATAACTTTTCTTTAATTGACCGGCCAACCCGTCCAGGGCCGCCTGCAGATCAGTTGGATTAGATCTTGGATCAAGCACTTTATCCATAAGTGCCTTTGATAACCGTGCCAATTCAGTTCGCTCTCTTTGCCTTTCAGATTCATTCCTTCTTTCCTCCCGGTTTCTATTCCTGGTTGCTATAAGTATCCCCGCCTCCTCCGTTTTGTTATCCGGCGGAAACAAGGCAAATAAAGCTTTAATTTTTTGCTCTAAAAATACAATTGGTACATTCCTGCTTAAATCATCAGCAATCGCTTTTCGTTCAAGTTGGATCTTGGTCAAAAGTTCCTGTGCCTTTAGATTATTAAGATCTTCCAGGTTCGGAAGATACTGCATTCGTCGGTCTATTTCGGCAAGAGACTTCCTTGTGCTGCCTTCTCTGGTTTCAACCGATGGTTCCGCTGTCCCGGGTAAAAATATCCGCCTCACTTTCACTGCAGTTTGTTTTTTAACTACATCAGTCCTTTGTAACGTAAAAACCATCTCCTCGTGGATCAGTTTTTTCACCCTTTCAGCCGCAATTTCCACATCTTCAATCAGCTTTGGATTTGAATCCCCGTATCTTTCCTTTACGCTCCGCACAATTTCATCAATCTTTTTGCCAAACTCTTCTT
>JAGOLJ010000042.1 GCA_017994125.1 Candidatus Altimarinota bacterium | reverse complement strand
GGTGATGGCAGCGCGGCATAATCAAGCAGCTGAAAATATTCAGGGTGTTGGATGAGGTTTTCGACATATTCACGGTTTCTGGGATCGAGCCAGGCGTCATTGCCCGGTATGATATTTTTGGCTACGTAAGGCCGCGGCGGGGCCTGGTAGTGTTCTGACATATCCAGTAGGAATTCAACGCCTTCGAGCATGGTTTCCTGAGTGTCCTGCGCATGGCCAACGACCATGAACACCTCGGGAGTGATGCCAAATTCCCTGCGAGTGAGACGGATGGCATCAACGCATTCATTTTTGCGGTTATGGCCTTTTTTGATTTGTTTCCAAACCTTTTGGGAAACTCCATCTACGCCAAAGCCGATGGCCCAAAGCCCTGCATCGACCATGCTGGTAATCGTTTCTTTGCTTTGGCGATAGGTATCCATGAAAGCTTTGGCGGTAGAGAGGCCTCGAATTCTGAAGGTAAAGGCGTTATCTTTATCGCCGGGAGCGTGGTTTGGAAGAGTTGGGCCGGGAGCGTGGTTTGGAAGAGTTGGGCCGGGGACGTGTCCTGAATGGGCCTGTTTAAGTTTTAGGATAATCTGCGCGAACTGTTTGAGTTTTTGCGGTGTCTGAAAAAGGTCAAGGTTGGAGAGATAAATTTCGAAGTGGTTAATGCCAAGTTTTCTGGCGCGATTAACCAGATAATTTAATTCTTCTTCAACGATATGGAGATTGCGGTAGATCTCTTTTTCTTTTGTGACTGCGCCGCTGACAGGGTTGATGGAAGTGTGTTTGGCGCCGCAGAAACTACAGCCATATTTGCATCCCTGTGAGAGGTAGAGGCAAAATTCGCGACTCATGTATTGTTTAAAATCTTCATCGGAAAGTTTTTCATAGGCAGGGATAAGTGAAGTTTCTTCGGGTTGCGATAAATGATGGAGATCGATACCCAGCTGATGTTTGAGGATATGGTCATTGTTACCATTAAAAGTTTGCGGCCCAAAAAGGCGATATAGCTGATCTTTGGAAAGTCCATTGACCGGTTGTCCGCCAAGGAACAGGTTAATTTTTCCACCGAGCGCGTCTTCGATTTTTTGGCGCAGGCTAATGATAACCGGAATATAGGGAGCCCCGACCAGGTTTGCTCCAACGTTAAGATTTTTCCCTTCCTGAAGCCCTGCTGCCGCTGCCATTTTTTGGGTATCGAGCGGGTGAAGGTTGTGGTCATGGATTTTTGCATCGATGCCGGCATGATGTAAGCGGGCACTTACTGTAAGCAGTGATGACGGCAGGTAAACAGGGGCGTTGCCGTTTTCCGGGGCATTACTGTGACGGGGCTGGATGAGTGTGATTTTTTCCATGGGTGCCATTTGATAATGATAAGATGACACCGTACAATCTTTTTAAAATCTGGAAAAAACGTGATGAAAAAAGAGGTAACCACTGTTGCTAATGGCTTTTAGCAGCCGTTTTTTGCACATCAAAATTTCTCATGTTTTTGAGAAATGTGTGAGGATTGCGCTATTAAAAACCTGTGGATTAGCGTGACAGGCTGGCCCAGGTATTTTGAAAGTTGGCCTGATACATGCGGATTAAACCGGGGTCATGGATGACGATGGCGCGCTTGCCCAGCTGATTGTCTTTCTGCCAGATGGTGACCTGTTTGTCGTAAATATAGGTCATGATGTTTTGGCTGAGCGGGTCGATATGAAGGATACCGTGGCGCAGTTCCTGATCGTTGTTTTTTAAAAGTTCGCGGGTGTGTGAGCCGAGCTCCGTAAAAACGGCATCGATGGTGCGGCCTTTGCGGGCGCGCATGGTGACAAAGTCGTGCATGGCTTTTTCACCCGGTATTTCATAAGATCTTTCACCGGACCCGTAACAGGAAATATGGTTCCAATCGGCGTTGAGCAGTTTATAACATTCTTCGGTGATCTGATTCTGATCAGAAAAAATTTCCACAGGTTCAGGGTTTTCGTCGTAGTCGGCAAGAGTCATAAGGTTTTTAAATCTTTTCAGTTCTAATTCCACTTTTCTTAATTTAAGACGTTCACGACCAAGTTTTTCACCAATGGTGCTTAAGGAAACGGCTTCGATATTTTTGCGCCAGTTTTCGGGAAAGGAAGTTAGCAGGCGCAAATCTTTAAGGCGGTCAAAAGCACGATAGGCTGTGGCACGGGAAAATCCATAGCACTTCTGAAGTTCTGACATGGTGCTTTTTGATTTCCATAGGTAAGTATGCAAAGGATATTAAATCTACAATATTTTACCTATTTTGTCAATACTGCCGTGTGGGCAGGCCTTTTATGTCATTTTACGGCAAAGATGGCTTCAATTTCAGTTTCGACCTGGATGATGGTTTGTTTTCTGGAGGCTGCAATTTCTTGAATAAGGAGATCTTTTGCTTCCCGAAGCATTCTGGTTTCGGACCAGGAAAGTTTGTGGCCACATTGTTTGAATTTCATCATGGTGCAGACGATTTCGGCGAGATCTTTCATGGTACCGTTTTTAATTTTTTCGGCTAAATAACGAACCCTTTTGGGCCAGTTGCTATCGGGTGGAAGCTCCTGACTGCTGTTTAGAATTTCAAATATTTCCCGGATCTGAGTTTCGGAAGCCAAGGGGCGAAGGCCTACAGCGTCAACATTCATTACTGGCACCATTATTTTACGATTGCTGTTTTCTACTCTGAGAATGTAAAAAGAAACGTTTATACCGACAATGTTTTTTTCTTCAATAGAAATAACTTCACAAATGCCCTGGCCGGGATAGATGACGCGCTGATGGAGTTGGTATTTAAGATTATGATCCAGTTGCGGGGTGGGGGCTTCCAGCTTATTCATAAGTTAATTTTTTAAAGGAACTAAATAAACTCCATCCATTGGATATTGTCAATGAAGTGTGAAGTTTAAGAGTGCAGTATAGAGCTGGAGTCTTTGTTTAGGCGATCCGGAAAAAGTTTTTGATATTCTGGATTACGTCTACTTTGACTGTGAAATGGAGATAAACGATAACGCTCAGAAGTGCCGCGAAAAAACACCAGACGGAAAAGAAAGCGTTGGCATAGCACTGGAAAGCAAAAAAGCAGGAGGCGAATAAAGTTACTCCGAAAATGTTGACCATGCGATGGCTGGAAACCAGGCAGCTTAGGCAGGTGGAAATCAAATACATGATGAAAATGGGATAGCCTGTAGCGGCGTTACTGTAACTGATGCTGTGCTGGATAATCTGTGAAGTGACCGGGACGCGGATCATGGTGTAAAGAAGGTAGAGGCCCGCAATCAGGCCGATGGCGATAAAGAGCTTGAGAATACGGCTGCGCAGCTGGTCACGTTCCATAAGGTAAATGGCGATAGGGACGAAGATGGGCCAGAGGACGTAGGCAAAAAGAGTAAACGCAAAGGAGAAAAGATGATTGAGGGTTGAAGCGTAAACGGGGGAAGAAAAGGAGAGCCAGACCAATCCTTCAATGGTCTGCTGGATGCCAAAAAGGAGGGGGATGGAAGCAAAAGGGATGTCGGATTTTTCCCTGACTTTTTTAAGGGTTCCTTTACCGGCGAGGGTGAGTGAACCGCCCGCAATGAAACTGGCAGTGGCAGAAAAACACATGGATGGATTGGATTATTACGGAAGGGATTATATGCCTTTATTCGAAGGGAGTAAACGTACCCTGGGTTTATAAAGAAGGCTTGCCATAAAAAGAAGAAGCGAAATTACAACAATGGTGCCTCCACTGGCCAAATCCAGATAGAAGGAAACGAAGAGTCCTGTGATGACGGCAAAAACAGAAAGTCCTATGGAGATAAGAAGGGTTCCTTTGAAGCTGCGGCCAAGACGCGTGGCGGTGATTACAGGGATAACCATAAGCGCGCCGACCAGGAGGATGCCAACGATGCGCATGGCAACGGCAATGACGATGGCGGCGATGATGACGATGAGGTTATTGAAGAGGCGCGCGTTCAAGCCCTGGGCGGTGGCGAGCTCTTCATCAAAGGAGACCAGAAGAAATTCCTTGTAAAAGATGATGATAATGACGAGGGCAACGGCCCCAGCGACGGCCATGTAGACAGTGTCTTCCAGTGAGATGGTGGCGATGCTGCCAAAGAGGTAACTAAGGAGGTTGGTGTTGAAACCTTTGGCCAGGCCGATTAAGACGGTGGCGATGGCAAGGCTTCCAGAAAGGAAAAGAGCGAGGGAAGTTTCACCAAGCGTTTTATTTTGCGTGCGTAATTTTTCCATGCCGAGCGCGGCAAGGATGCTGACAGCAGTAGCCGTGATGAGCGGGTTGATGTTGGCGAGAAAGCCTACAGCAACGCCAACCAGTGAAACGTGGGCTAGTGTGTCGCTTAGAAGAGAGAACCGGCGGATGACCAGGAAACTGCCGATGATCGGCGCGATGATGGCGATGATGAGGCCGGCAATAAACGAACGTACCATGAAGTCATATTGGAAAATTTCAAGCATGATGATGGGGGGTTAAGCCGGTTTCGTTTTCTGGAGGGATTCCGGTGCTGGCTACTTCAGGATGTTCGTGGTGTAGTTCGTGCAGATGTTCGTGCTGGTGCTCCGCTTCGCCGTGCATGACGAATTTTACTTGGGTGCCGTACAGTTTTTTGAGGAATTCTTCTTTGATGTAATCGCGCGGCGGACCATGACAGACGAGTTTTTTGTTAAGGCAAAGGACGCAGCTGACCTGGTTACTTACGGCGTCGATATCGTGGGAAACGAAGACGATGGTGAGTTTGAGTTTTTTATTTAGATCCGAAAGGAACTGATAAAAACGATTCTGCGAGGCGACGTCGACGCCTGACGTAGGTTCATCAAGAAAAAGAATTTTTGGTTCGCAGGCAAGGGCACGGGCGATGAAGACGCGCTGGCGTTCACCGCCGGAAAGGTTTTGAATCAGGCGTTTTTTCAAGTGCGTTACGTCGGCCATTTCCATGGCTTTATCAATAGCGGCGTGATCGGCGCCACCCAGCCGGCGGAACCAGCCGAGGCGCGGGGTGCGGCCACTTGTTACGATTTCTTCAACGGTGGCAGGGAAATTAAAATCGGTCTGGGTGGCGCGTTGCGGGACATAACCGACAACGCTTTTATCGGCTTTTTTCCTGACATTATGTCCGCAGATTTTTACAGTGCCACGGTCCGGTTTTAACAGGCCGAGCATCAATTTTAAAAGGGTTGTCTTTCCTCCACCGTTAGGGCCAATGAGTCCAAGATATTCTCCAGGATGAACCTGAAAAGATACATCCTCGATAACGGTATTCCCGTTAATAGAATAGGAAAGATCATTTACTTCGATGATGTGTCCTAATTGCTGGCAGTTTGAGGATCCCATTTAGTGCTTTAATTAATATTGTTTCATGCCGGACAATCCAATTCTTTTTTAAGACTGTCCAGATTTTTTGACATAAGTGTGAGATAAGTTTCCCCACGTTCCAATTCGTCTTTGGTAACGTTTTCCAGAGTATATAACACGGCGACTTTACCACCAACCTGATCGGCAATCACCTGGGCGAATTTGGGAGAGGAAAGGTTATCAATAAAAATTGTTCCAAAGTTTTTCTGTTTCATCAGGGTTATTATTTCGGCAATGCGTCCGGCGCTGGGCTCGCCTTCGGTAGTGGGGCCGTTAACCGAATAATTGGTTAAGCCAAATTCGGATGAGAGATAAGTGAAAGCGGCGTGTCCGGTAATGAACTCTTTTTTATTGCAGGAGGAAAGCCTGTTAAAAGCAGACAGCATTGCTTCCAGTTCGGATATGAAATTTTCGGCATTTTTCGCAAATATTTTTTTGTCCGCTTCGGAAGCATCAAGTTGCTGAAGCGTTTTACCAATAGTGGAGGTGAAATTTTCCATGTAACTGATGTTTAGCCAAAGATGTGGATCGTTTTGCATGGCTATTGCATGGTCAGACATTTTTAGAACTTTTACGCCTTTATTTTCCAGATCACTTTTAATGCGGTCCGCCCATGGCTCCATGCCAAGGCCGTTATAGATAAACAAATCCGAATTATAGATATCTGCTATTTCCCTGGCGGAAGGCTCGTATTCATGGGGCTCAATGCCAAGCGGAACGACCAGCCTCAAGTCGGCCCGATCCTGCACAACGGTTTTTACCAGATCATAATAGGGGAAAATGGTGGCGGTAATTTTAAGCCTGCCATTCTGTGCGCGGCCTTCGGTGGTAATGGAGGTACATGCTGACAAAATCAGCAGGCAGCAGATGATCATTAATAAAAGATTTTTTTTCATTATAAAATTGCGGTTAAATGTTTAACAACTTTTAGACAAGGCAGTTTTTGCACCGGCCAAAAAACTCAAGCAAATGGCTTTCCACAACGAATTTCCCATTATTACCGACTTGCTCCAGTTCTTTTTCCAGAGACTTGTTTAACTCTATTTTAAAAACCTTTTTGCAGGCTCTGCAGATAAGATGATGGTGGTGATTGTTAAAGGCGAGCTCATATCTTTTTTGATGATCCCCCAATTCTATTTCTGAAATGATTTTCTGTTTTTTTAGAAAATTGATTTCACGGTAAAAAGTGACGCGATCAGAAGTAATTCCTGCCTGATAGAGCTCTTTTTTTAATTCTGCGGCAGTTATGGTGCCTTTAAGATTGAAGAAAAGCTCCAACATAAATTTTCTAGTTTTTCCTATACGGAAGCCCTCTTTACGTAATCGTCCAATTTGCATTATTTGATCCATGGACACATATTAATGCAACAGTGTTGCGTTAAGCAATGTATGGATAAGAAAATGGATTAAATAATATTGACGTATTGTGTTTAATATGTATTAATATATACCTTAAGTTTTGGTAACTTCTATTTTGGAAATATTTTATAAGTAATGCTTAACTGAAAAGGATGAGCAACGCAGACGCTAAAAAGGAAAGTACGATGGGCCTGGAACTCGGGGAATATTGCCGGCTTTGTATTGATTCTCTTTTTGCCCAGCAGATTTTTTCACAGGCAATGCGGCTGGATCCGGGATTATTTGATCCGGACTTAATTCAAAAACTTAAAACCGCGCTAACAAACAAACTGGAGGTTTTCAATTCATTTGAAGACGTAAAAGGCCTCGAGCAACGTAGTGTTATAACCAGGCTGATTTCAACCTATTTGGAGGCAAAACAGCTGCTCTTTGAAGAAGACAATAATATTTCTTTCAGTAGCAGCGGACAGGAAGCACAGATATCAAGTGTCCATCAGATGAGAATAGAGATCCTGTCTTCAATCCAGCATTTGCTGATGAACCTGGCTAATAAAATAGGCTTGTATAGTGAATTTGCAGACAAGATTTCGGAGATGGATCCATTAGCAACGGTTATGCCAAGGATTCCAACACTTCCTTATGGACAAGCAAGACACTATCCAAACACTAAATTTAAATTTGATCCAAGTAAAAAGACTGAACCGCCAGTAACCGGAATGACACAGGAAATGGATATGAATAAAATCGTTTCAAGTCTTCCTAAAGAGGAAGTTCTGAAACCGGAAGAAGGAGAAACTGACGAAGCCCCGATTATCCAACCTGATAGTGAACCGCATCAGGCCAGAACTCCTACTTCGCTTTTGCCTCCGCCACCTCCTGAATCCAGAAGGGCTTCCGCGATTGTGGTAATTACGGGTGATGAGGATGAGAAAGTACATAAACATTTTAGGGATGTTTTCTGGAAAATGATGGATGAAAGATCTCCTGAAATTTTTGCCCCGGAGAGGATTGAACAAGCCGTTAAGAATATTGCGATGATGGCATTTGTCCAAATGTCAGGAGAACCGGACATGAAAAATGCCTGTAAATCTTATGCAGACCGGAAGACCAGGGAAGGTTTGGGTAGTGCCGAAATTGCCTTTGAACTAGCCACGCGAATCCTGAAAAAGGATGCCAGGGAATGGGCTGAAAGTTATCTGGATAGCCTGATTAAAAGGATTGTCGACCATTATAAGGATAAGGGTCTTGCGGAAAAACTGTTTAACATGAAGGAGTGCGACCTGGATGGCGAAGTACACGATTGCGCTGAAACCGTTTTCAGCAAGTTGCAAGCGCTTATACAAACGCCGGAAGGATTCAAAACCAGAAAGCTTATGTATTATTTCATGGCGGACACGCCTGAACAGGCCAGGACGCTTTTTGGCCTGATCTATGACATTCTTTATGTCCGCTTTGTGAACCTGAAAAACGAAACAATAAAAGACTTAACCAGTGGCGCTGTCAGTGACCTGCTTAAAGATGATGCCGCTAAGGCAACTGATACACCTGTGAGCCCCGGGGGGGTGATGCCAAGTGCAGAAAGCCCTGTTGAACAGCCTGCAAGCATAGAGCAAAAACCGGCAGTTAATGCCGATGGCGTCTGCGATGTGCCTGAAATAGACAGCGGAGAATTAACTGAAGATGAATTAACCGAAGAAGACCGCCGGCTATTATCCCTGCCAGATCTTATTGCAGATGATGAGCCGGAAGAAACTGGAAGCAGGCCAATCAGGCCGCAAATTGATGGGACGCTTAGGCCGGCAGCAAATGATGAAGAAATTACCTCGGTGATGTATTTTGGTCCGATGCGAATCCCACAGAAAATTACGATTCCGCCACCTTCTTCCAGGGTGGTTGTGGCAAAAGACCTTCGTGCTGACTGCGTGTTCAGACCATCAACCAGAAAATTTCTGAGATATGATGTTGATAATGATGTTGATGTTTTTGAAGAAAATGGCCGTGAAGTTAACATACCAAGAATTAAACCAGCGGCAGGGAAAAAAGCTGCAGAGAGCAGTGATCAGCCGTTGACGGTGAGGGAGACTGCGGGAGTAATGATTGATGAATCTTTTGATGAACCGGTTAAACCTGAACCGAAAGCTGAGCCTGCCCCTGAAGAGAAGCCGCGATCTAAACCTGAAATTAAGGTTGTAATGCCACTGGTTGCCACACT
>JAGOLJ010000041.1 GCA_017994125.1 Candidatus Altimarinota bacterium | reverse complement strand
GTCTTATTTTAAACAATAACAACAACGCCGCTTACAATAACAATCTAACCATCCAATTCGGACAGAACCTCGGTAAGACGCTCACTTATAGCAGCACCAACAGCCGTTTTGAAATCAATGCGGGGCTTGATATCGGCAATAACCAGCTGTCCACGGCCCGCATTGAGAATGTTGCGGCGCTTCCCGGAGGAGCATCCGGCCTTGGAAGTGAAAGTATCGGACGCATTGTCCAGTTAACAGTAAAAGATACAGTGGCGCCGGGTTGTACCGTAAGCCCAAACTGTGGCGCCGGGGCCTATTCCTGGGATGGCTCAACCTGGCACTACATGGGCGCCGGGCCAACCCCTTTAACCAACACCAAGATAGTTACCGTCGGTCCCTCTAACAGGGATTATACAAACATAGCCGCGGCCGCCGCCTACCTTAATTCCAACGTTTCCGGCGGTGAAATCTGGGTTGATCCGGGCACATATCCCGTCACCAGCGTTGTCAATTTATCCAATATCAAAATTCGCGGCGCCGACCCATCCAACCTGACCGTCGTTGACATTTCGGGCGGCGGCCGCCTGGATGTCATGACCAGTAAATTCGAGGCCCTTACCGTTACCATGGAGTCATCCATGACTTCATTAATGGGTATTAATGCTCTCTATGACGCTGCAGTCAGGAATGCGGTCGAATTCAGACAGGTTACTTTTAACATCGCTTCCGGCAAGATCGGGATTGATAAAACTAGCACGCCCAAGACCAAAGCGATTCTTACCTTCGACCAGTGTAATGAAACCGGCGCAGGCAGTTTAATGACCAGCATCGCTTCTTCAAACCTGGACACTCCCAATCAGTCCACCGGAACCTATATAACTGTTATTAACCTGCTGACTTCCAACGCCCTGAAAATTTCCGATTGGCCGGTAACCATTATCGGCGGTAGTAATGTTGTCACTACAGGTACCATCACTACCGTCCCGGATCGTACTATTCTGGTATCACCAGGAATGGGTATTAATGATGCCATTAACAGCCTTGCCGCCAACGGCGGCAGCGGGGTGGTCAAATTACTGGTAGGAACCCACAACATAACTTCCCCTATTGTCCTCAATAACAACAATATCAAGTTAGTTGGAGAAGGTCCCGGGACCATTATCAATGTCCCCTCCTCCGGTTGGACCGGCGGCACCGGAAGCACTATAGCGGCAATTCAGGTTGGCGCCGCTAACGGCACGGCCCCTGCCCATAACGTCATTATCAGTGACCTTACCATTAAAGTAGAACCGGATATCCATGGCCTCAAAGTTAATGGAGGCTATGAAAATAAGGTCATGGACACCGTTATCCAGTCTACCGGGATTAAATCAACCACGCATACCGCACTTGTTTTTACGGATTCAACCACCCCCAACGCCGCAGCCGGATCACGCTTTACGGCAACCAGAAACATCATCAACCGCGATGATTCTTCTACGACTCCAAGCTGCAACACCAGTGGCGCGCACTGTTGGGTGGATGGAGTCCACTTTGACGGGGACGCGTCGCTGCCGGGACAAATATTCGGTTATGGGAATACCATTACCGATAGCATTGTTTCTGAAAATATCGTTAATGAAGTCGGTCAAACCTGCTACGCCTTTTCTGCCGTTAAAGGGTCGGGCATTTTCTCCAATCGGGCCCGCAACATCGGGTTCACAGGGACTTCTCCGATTGGACTTTTCTTGGCTAACACAACTGACGTTACAGTGATCAATAATGCCATTGAAACCAATAACAACACATCCACCAAGGGGATTTTGCTGTACAGCAACGTTCAAACCTCGGAGATCGTCAATAACACCATTAATTCCAACGGCGTGGCCAATTTTAACATTGGCATTTCCATGGGCTCCAATACTCCCAGCAATGACAACATCATTATGGGTAATACCATTAATGGTATTACGTCTGCTTCCGGTTCAGCCGGTATTTACATTGGAACCGGCAATCTGCGGAATCTGGTAAGCCACAACCAGTTTGTAAACGTCCCCATAAAAATTACCGATTCCGGAAGCTACACGCGTCTTGAATCGAGCAACCATCAGGCTACTACGGCTCCAACCGCCAACGACGACATCACCAGGGGCTACAGTGTTGGCACCCTCTGGATTAATACCCTCACCAATACCATTTACGTCAGTACCAATTCAACCGCCGGTTCAGCCGTGTGGACAGCGGTCAATGGTTCCGGCCACGCGCAAAATACTGATACCGGCACCAATTCCACAACTTTTACCATTAATAACGCCAACTCCGCCAGTGACGTCAGTCTTTCGTTTGGTGGAACATCACCCCAAACCTTAACCTGGAACAATACTGATCTCCGCTTCGACCTGTCCAACGATTTAAACGTCAATGGCGACCTGAATGTAACAGGGCTTTCAATCCTGCTTAATGGCGCAGCCGTAGGCAAATCAACAGCAAACACCACTCTTGATGTCAGCGGTGATTTAGCCCTTAACAAAACAGAATACTCTATAAGCAACGATACTTCAGCCATTAACAATATGGACATCGGCAGCAGCAGCTTTATCAGAATGACAGGCAATAACCGCACATTCACCGTTTCAGGGTTTACCGGCGGTGTAGATGGCAGAATCCTTATTTTATATAACGATACCGGCAGAAACGTAACCATTGTAAACGATGCTACTTCTACTGCCGAGAACCGTATTTTTACCAATACGGGAGGGAATTTAAAGGCATCCACCGGCAACTCGGTTTATATGTTCATCTACGACGCCACGGAAGCCAGATGGATCCTCTTAAACTATGTCCTCTAAGGTCGTAGCTGAAGCAAAACAAACAAAAAACAAAAATTAAAAAACAAAAATGAAAAATAAAAAAACACTTATCTCCATTTTTTTAACCGCGATTATCTTCGGCAGCAACGCCCCTGTTTCGTTTGCCATTACTGACCCAGATTATCTTGAAGAAAAGACACAGATTTCACAAGAACAGTCTCAGGATCTGGCCGAAGCCAGAGTCGGCATCCTATCCGCCCAAAGTGCAATGCAGGCACAGTTAGAAACAAACCTCATTGCTCCCGACCTCACCGCGCTTCCCGCCATCGACTCTCCCTCCGCCAATACAGATTCATCCCAGACACCATCTGACTCAACAGGCAGCACTTCCAGCTCAAGCGGTAAAGTGCTTGGAATTTCAAAAAACCGCCAACAGAAAACAATCGTAACACAGCAGGTTGTTAGCCAGAACCAGGTTTATCAGCAACAGATTAACGCCCTGCAAAAAAGCATCAGTAGTATTACTCAGCAATTAAACGACTTGAATAAATACAATCGGCAACTCCAGGCCAGTGTAAATACCGTTACACCCGCCAATGACTATTTCTATCCCCTTATTGTCACGTTATTAATATCTATTGCCGCATATAGTTTATTCACCGAATTGCGTGTTAAAAAATTGACTTTTAAAAAAGAAACCGTTAAAAGGATCGGCAAAAAAAATAATTAAGATGATTACTTTCAAACAGCCTTGGATATACAAAATCAACAAAACGATGATGTTCCCCAGTCATCAGTAAACAGACCTCATGACAGCATATTTATGCTGAACAGAAAAGCCATAGGAGTACTAATGGCTCTTGTAATTGGAAATATTTTCTTTTCAATTCTGATTGCCGACGCAGGTGATATTACAGCCAACAGCTTGTTGGAATGTACCAACCTTATTCGTAAGGAGTACGTGGATACCCCACTTTACTTCAACGAAAAACTTAACAGTGCTGCCGCGGAAAAGCTTAAAGATATGCAGAAATATGAATACTGGGCTCATCAGAATCCTACGACCAAAAAACTCCCCTGGGATTTTGTCGACGAAGCCGGGTACTACTATCAGACAACAGGTGAAAATCTCGCCATAGGTTTTACTGACAGCCAGAGTATCTGTAACGCCTGGGCTAACAGCCCCGAACACTTGAAAAACATTAAGGACTCCTCGTTTCAGGAGGTTGGATTTGCTGTTGATAAGGCCAATCTACACCATAATGGTAAAGGCATATTAGTTGTGCAGATCTTTGGCAGCCGCAATGATTTTCGTATAAATGGCATTGCCAACGCTTCTACCCAGGTCACCCAGCAGGCACTTTCTCAAAATGCCGCACCGGACACCTCTAAAAACGGAGCAGCAAAAGCCTCTATTGCACAGGAAAAGGTACTTGGAGCAACGGCGCAATCCAACAGTAAGGAGTTAAAATATATTTTTCTCTTTGTAATTTCGATTTGCTACCTTTTAACAAGAGGAGTGCTAATTTACGCACTGAAGAAGCATAATAAAAACATACAGGTAAAGCACAGTACCATTGCTTTTTTTGCACTGTTATTCATAGGAGTTATGGTTTACTACATAACAATCACATGATTTAAAATGCTAAAGTATTTAAAAATACTAGCTTTCATATCCCTCCTCGAATATCAGGTTATTGTTTATAACAACAGCTACTCTCCCATCACTTTTGCAGGCATAGTTCTTTTGATTGTGATCTGTGTTATCAGTTCACTCGGAGGGTTTTCGCATGAACATTCCCGCGATATATGTTCCAATAAAAAGAACAGGGCAATATCGGTAATAGTTGTCGCTGGTTACACCCTGGCCATCATTGCCGGTATTATTTTGGGGCAATCTTTAGGGGACAGAGTATTCTATTTATTAATCATTGTGACTGTCGGCGTCATTATAGCCAGCAGTTATGAGAACTTAAGGAAAATAATTCCATTTAAGACAGCAGGTCCTGAGGATGCTTTTAAACCGGCTTACATCAGCAGCTTTACCATCCCCAAAATCTATTTGATGGGTATTAATTATCTTATAGCGGGGCAATTGGGCCAGAACTTGTCTTATCAGTTTATACTGCTGATGTCAGTTATCGTATTATATGACGTTTTATCCCATGAAAAAGACTTTAAAAACAGGATAGAAAACAATCACCTGGATCTTGAAGACTTCAAAAGTTATCTTTTCCATCGCTGGAGCAAATATCTGAACCTCTTTCTTGGGATGTGGTTTTTCATTTTACTGGAAAGCAACGACAACGTAACTGCCGGTGGAGGTAAAATCATGATAGCCCTTTTTATAAGTGTCATAACCATCTTTATCTACAGCCTGATTAAAAAGCTGAAATTCGTTGAAATAGCTGGCATTGTCTGTTTCTCGTCGTTATTGGTATCCATGGATTATCTTATTGAAAACGTCTTAGGGATTCATATCCAGACTTACTTTATGGCTTTTATAATCTTTATTTTCTATGATTTGGGAGATATGTACATCTGCTTCCGCGAATTCCATATTTTAAAACCTGCAATCTGGGAACAGAAACTTGTTATGTACACACTGATGGCAATTTTTATTACACAAGTAACTCTTATAGGGATCTCTCCATCGATGAATGTAAATAACGCATATGCCGCAATTTTTTCTTCTAAAGCAGGCCTCAATAGCTCAAAAGTTAAAGTAGAAGATGTTCAGAATTCATCCGCGGTCAGGCATCCGTCATCGTCCCCGCAAAAAACGGACTAAATCATTCCACCTCAAAAAGCCCGACAATATAACAATACTGGCCTTTTTTATAAAACCGCCTATAATTAATCCTGCAAAAGAAAAACTAATTATTCAACATATGAAAAAACTACTTTCAGGATCGCGATTGGCGTTTTTGTTTCTGGCAGTATTGTTACTTCAGCAAACATCATTTGCCGTTACGGCCTCTTTTAGCGACGTCCCCAACACACACGATAATTATGTAGCCATCAATTACATCAAGGAAGAAGGCATCGCCAAAGGTTATGAAGATGGGACCTTTAAGCCTGAAAATATTCTGAACAGGGCTGAAGCCATGAAATTTGTCCTGGAAAGCATCAAAGCCTCCTTACCCGAAACCGCGACAGCAGTCTCTTTTAGTGATGTTTCCTTAAACGACTGGTTTATCAGATACCTGGTTCGCGCTCGCGAACTTGGCATTGTAAGCGGCAATCCGGACGGCACCTTCGCCCCTGGACGACAGGTCACCAAGGCTGAATTCATTAAAATGCTTTTAAACGCCAATGGCTTTAAGACAGAAAAGTGGGCCGGACAAAATCTGTATCCGGATGTCCCTGGAGACTCCTGGTATGCCCCGTACATGAACTACGCGGGCCAGGCAGGTATTGTCAGCAAAGACAGTAATGGAAAACTCAACCCAGCCCAGCCCATGAGTCGTGGAGAAGTCGCCCAGTCAGTCTATCTGTTAAAAGTTATTTTAAACGGCAGCAACACCCAGTTCCTTCTTGATCAGTCCGAAGCCCAGATGTCCCAGATTGAAGTTTACATTGGAGCCTCAAAACCACTTATTGCCAAAAAAGCCTCGGAATTGGCAGTAGACATGACGCAGCAGGCTTACAAGAATATGGCCACTAACAATGTTGTCCTTGGAGCGGCCAAGTTGGCCAGAGCTTATGATTATGTCGTTAATGCCTACATATCAGCCCTCCAGAAAAAATATGACGAGGCTTACCAGTGGGGACAGCAGGCCATCAGCAAAGCAACGGAAGCATGGGAGGCCAATCACGACATTCAAGCTATCGCCAAGCACATCAAAGATCGGGCTCATGAAATTATAGCCCAACTCCCCGGTTACGGCACACAGCAGCAAACCAGCCAGGTCACGCAATAAATGTTATGAAACAGTCCGGTTTTGCCATAATCTTACTGGTTCTACTAATGCAGGCGTCAGCCGCCTCTGCCTCCTCTTTTTCTGATGTGCCGGAAACCAGTCCCTACTACACTTCGATTGAAGCCTTAAAAACACTCAAAATCATTACTGGTTATGCCGATGGAACTTTTCGTCCGTCTCAACCTGTAAACCGCGCGGAAGCCCTGAAGATGATTATGAACAGCGCCAGAATATATCCGGCTAAAGGTTTTTACGCTACAGGATTTAAAGATATTACCATTGATGCGTGGTTCGCCGGTTACGTCATGAATGGATTGGCAATGGGCATTGTTTCAGGCAATCCGGACGGCACTTTTGCGCCGGGCCGCAATGTCAACAAAGCTGAATTTTTAAAGATGATGCTTAAAACTTACCAGATCGACCTGGCAAAACATTTATCTCTCTCAGCCGCTGTTTCCAGCGATTCAAAACTTTCAGACTGGTTCACCCCCTACTTAAGTTACGCCAAAACGGTGGGACTGGTTTACCCCGACCTCCAAAACAGGCTTCAGCCTTCCCTTAGCCTAAATCGCGCTGCCTGTGCCGATATTGTTTATAAAATGTATATTATTAAAAATGGCGGTGAAACTCAAAAAATGCTTAATATCACCGAATCAAAGCTGGTAGATTCCATTATTCAGATTAACAGTGATAATCTGGAAGATGCTCTGCTTGACGCGGAAGAAGCCATTTTTTATAGCAGCAAGGCTTTATCACAGGACCCGCAATCGGCTGTAACCCAATCCGCGTCTCAAATATCCCTGAGTTTCCGGAAATTATACCTGGCTTATCAGGCCGGACTTAACCGTGATTTTGATACGGTCAGGACGCTGGTTGCAGAAGCCAAAGAATTAGCTTTAAAATCTTCATCAATTTACGCAGGGAACAAGCTCCTCGCCGATAAAATGGTCAGTCTCGGGGATGATCTTGTGTTCAGCACTTATCGCTAAGATACCCTTTTAACACATATCAAGACCCTCCCTGGACATAAAACAGGGGTATTTAATAAAAACTCAATTTATGGTATAATTTAAAGAATTAAAACAAAAACAAAATAAAACAAGGCAAAACAAAAATGAAGATAAATCTTACAAAAAAGTTTTCACAATTGGCTCTAACAGTAATTTTTGCCTTATTTTTTTTCTCGACGGCCTGTTTTGCCTACATGGGGTCAAGTGCCGGTTATAGGTTGGATATTGCAGATATTACCAACTCCGGATCCTCGGGAAACTCATCCAATTACGGTCTAAGCACCGGAATTGTTGGAGACCATCAGGATGGTAAAAGCATAAGCACCAATTACCGTCTGTGCGCCGGTTTTGTTGAAGAGGCCTATAACAATTGTAGCGGCGGCGGTGGTGGTGGTGGCGGCGGTGGCGGCAGTGGTGGTGGCAGTGGTGGTGGTGGTGGTAGCGGATGGCCGCCCATAACACAAGTCATCATTGCGACCCAGCAAGTGACACCCACCCAGCAAGTGACACCCACCCAGCAAGTGACACCCACGCAACAGGTGACACCCACGCAACAGGTGACACCCACGCAACAGGTAATCATACCTTCCAAACCTTTACCTGCGCCTGGCCGAAAACCGGCCGTCATTACTTCCCAACCCAAAGAACAGCTTCAGCTATTGGCCGACGTCTGGTGTGAAGAAAATATCTGCTTTGACCAGCCAACTGCAACCATAAGGCCGGCTGCCGAATCTGTTCAGAATATTTACATTGTCCGACCCTGGATCATTTGGCTTTGCTTGATCCTTTTAGTGCTTGTAGTTGTGTTTGTAGGCTTATACGCAAAAGAATTAGCGCTTCGGGGCAAAACCGCCAACGTCAAAAAAGAGCGGCACACCCGTAAAAAACAATAATTCGCACAATTCCGTTTTTGATTACCCCCATAAATATGCTAAATTTCATATGCTCAATTACATGATTATTTATGGGAAAGCAAAGTTCGTTATCAGGATTTGTTCAAACCTTATGGGGTAAAATAATTATTATTATCGCTGTTTTTTACGCGATCACTTTTCTGGTTTATTATTTCTACAGCCCGGGGCCTGAAGAAAGGCGTACTGCAAATGAAGAGGGGCTGCCACCAACAGTCTCGTCTGTTAGCCAGGTTTCGTCTATCCAGGTAAAAAACACTCTTCTCCCAGGGCAAACGGAGCAGAATCCAAACATCCAAACAACCCAACAATAACAA
>JAGOLJ010000040.1 GCA_017994125.1 Candidatus Altimarinota bacterium | reverse complement strand
GTATTATTCCGATATTAAGGCTTTTCCGTCGCAGTTTGAGGTTGGTGTCCAGTTGGCTTCGGGGATAAAGGTTCAGGGGCATTTTGAAAAAGTTTTTTTGTGCGGGATGGGGGGTAGCTCCCTGGTTACGGAAATGATTAACGATTTTCTGGTTTCAGTTGGTGAGAAAGTGCAGCCGATTATTCCAGTGAGAGGATATGAATTGCCGCTTTATGCTGATAAGAAGTCTTTGGTTTTTGCAGTATCCCACTCCGGGAATACCGAAGAAACACTTTCCTGCATTGACCAGATTCTGGCGCAGAAATTTGCGTGCGTGGTTCTGGCCAGCGGTGGCAAGCTTGCCGAAATTGCCATACAGAACCGGCTGCCTTTGTTCAGAATTCCAAAAGGGCTTCAGCCCCGCCTTTCCAGCGGTTATATGATGGTGGCGATTTTAAAAGTGATGGCGAATGCCGGTTATATTAGGGATTATTCGGAAGATTTGATGGCTGCGGCAGGAAGTTTGGGCAGGCTGGTGGATGAAAAGGGGGCTCGTGATCTTGCCCGCAAATTGGCCAATAAAGTGCCGATTATCTATGCGACCGATAACGCCGGCGGAATTGCCCGCGTGAGTAAAATCAAATTTAATGAAAATTCCAAGATCCAGTGTTTTTGGAATGTGATCCCGGAGCTTCACCATAATGAAATGGTTGGGTGGACCAAGGTGCTTATGCAGCCTTATTTTATTATCCTTAAGTCAAAATTTGCCCATGCGCGCAATAAGCGGCGGATTGAAGTCCTGATGGAGCTGATGAAGGGAAAAGGTCTTGCCGGGGAAGTGATGGAAATGAAGGGCGAATCTTTGCTAAAGGAGATGCTTTCCACTTATATGTTTATCGATTACGTCACCTATTATCTGGCGGACGCTTATGGCATTGATCCAGAACCTGTGGCGATGGTAGAAGATTTTAAAAAGAAGCTTGGCTAAGTGGGCCGGTTTTAAACTGATGTTCAATTTCCCAGTGATGCTGGTGGTATTTAAGGATGGAGATGTTATTAAAAGAGACTCGTAGTTCAACTTTCCGGTCGGCCAGAAAAGCCTGAATTTGCCTGAATTTTTCCGGAGTGAGATCTTTGTAGGCAAGAGTGATATGGGCGGTAAAAGGGCGTTGATCGTTTTCCGGATGAAGCGTTATGCGATCCTGCGGAGCAAGTGTTTTTAGATAGATGTTATAGAGTTTTTGCCGGGTTTCAACGAGTTCCGTGCTGGGTTTTATATGCAAGTACCAGACGCGGTCGCTAAAATGTTCAAAATTATATATGTGCAGAGGAAAAGGCGCTATGGTTGTACAGGCTTTTTCCAGGGGATCGGCAAGGTCGTTGATTTTGGATGTGTCGAAGGGCGGAATTAAAGTTATATGTGGCGGTATTTTTAGGGCCGCATGGACATCGAACTTTTTTGAAATTTCCTCCCGCAGTTGGTCTATTTCTTTTTTGGCTTCACCTTCAACCATGAAGGCGATGAAATAACGGTGGCGCGTTGGACGGGGGATGTATTGCATATGTTATCCACTTATTCCAGGTCTCTTGGGAGTTGCCGGTTTGTCACCATTTGTTAACGGGTTGAAATAGACTGATTCAAATTGCGGGTAATCCTGGCCGATCAGTTCAAAGACAAACATGCTCTGGTTTTGTTTCTGGAAAACGAAGTTCTGGACGCCATTGGTAAGGCCGTACATGCCGCACATTTCCATTACCGCTTCGCTGGATTGTAGTTTGGCGAGATAATCGGGTGCTGGTTCGATGGTGTAGACTTCGATATTGGGATTGGAGGATTCGTGTTTTTTGACTACACAGTTGTTGCGGTCATCAGCAGATGCCATCTGGTTGATGATTTGTTCTTTAAGAGCCTGTTCGGGGGTTTGACCGGTTGATTTTTTAAAAGCTACCATCCAGGGGAGAGGATCCGGGAACTGCTTCATATTGCCGTCGTAGGCGATGACCATTTTGCTTTCATCAATTTTGGTGTCCGGACATTTTTCCATCATCATTCTGATGCCGAATTTTTCACCGGCCTTTGATTCTACCCAGTTACATCCTGATGCTGCGGGGCGGGAAGGCGTGAGGTCTTCAAATCTCATGGTTGTTTGCTGCTGAGTGGGTGGAGGGGTGTTTTGTTCGAGAGTTTGCCCGTTTGGGGTGGAGGGAGAGTTTTGGCAGGCTGAAAGAGCTACCAGTGAACTGAGCGTTAAAGCGAAAAACGTTTTTTTCATATTTTTATAAGATGATATTTTATGACGCCAGTAATTTAGCCCAAATATGGAAAAATTGCAGCTTTTTGCTATGGAGTGAATTGACGTATTGGTATTAAATTGTTAAGTTTTTAAGCAGCAGCGATAGCAGGGCTCTTGGTGTAAAAAACAGGGTTGGGTTGGTTAGTATAAATCCTGATGTTGCGGGATATATAAAAGCGACGCTTGCCCGTGGGATGGCGCTTTTTACCAGTGTTTAGTGTGTTTTTGGGAGGAGGCTTTTAAAGCTCAAAGACATCTTCAATATGCTTTTGTTTGAGTACTTTGGTGATGCTATGGGCCAGTGCCAATGACGGGTTGTAGCGGTTTTGCTCCAGGGCGATGATGGTTTGGCGGGTGACGTCGGCTTTGGAAGCAAGTTCCTCCTGGGTGATGCCGAGATTTTTTCTTAATTGGGCGATGTGGTTTTTCATTAGTTTTTGCGGTCAAGGTAGATGCTGGTGGCGGCTTTGGCGATGACACCTGCTACCAGGGCGATGATAACAACGGGGTCAATTTGTGTGGTTTTGGTCATGGCGCTTAGATATGCCTGCCAGCCTACGCCGCCAACCAGGGCGATCAGGATAACCCAGAGGGCGTTTCTTTCGGCCAGGGCTTCATGGATTCGCTCACGCTCATCCATGGGCAATTTGCGCATAATATCGATAACATCCAGGATCAGGATGATTGTTAGTACGAAGGTAATGTTGATGCGAATGGTTTCTTCGAGCGGCAGGATTGAAGCAATGACGATAAGTCCAATTGCAACCAGAATGTAAACCCAACCCTGCCAGGTAGCCGGATAAAGTCCCCATCCGGAGTATTTCCTTCTTTTGAACCAGTGTGATTTTCCAAGCATATAGTTTTGTGTAAAAAATATATTACGTAAGAAATATATTACATTATGGACCAGAATGCAAGAGGAAGATAAGTGGAATGTAAGCTGGCATGCGAATGAAAGCTTTGGGAAACTCTGGAAAATCTTGGAAACCACCTGAAACTCTTGGAATCACCCCGTTACTATATGTTGTGGCAGGATTCGCCTTATTTATAAGTTGTCTTTATAAGTTGTCCAATTTATAAGAAGGAAGGTTTTTTAGCGTGGTGTTGATGGGGGGTATTTGTGGCGTGTAGATAAAGGTTGCGTCTTTGGGCGGGCGAAGGACGATAGTCCTGCCCCATTCACTATTATAGTTTATTTCCGGTCCTAAACAGACGTTGTTGATTACCATTCCGCGGACAGTCTGGATCGTTTCCTGTGGTGAGTTTTCATGGAATTGTGCGGATTTTTGGGTGCTTGGTTGTGAAGTGTTGGAGGGGCACTGTTCTTTTACTGGATTTATATTTTGGCATGTGGCTGCAAACAGAGCAGTCATTAATAATTCACTGGAAGCCGGCAGTTTCATAAGAAATCCTGTTATGGGTAACTACTGCCAAGATTAGGGAGCAAAGATTAAATCTATTTTAAAGAAATCTTAAATTTTGGGCGGATTGACTTTTTGTGTTTATTGTCTTACATTAGCGTCCATTTTAATTTTGATTTTAGTATGTCAGATAGAGTTGGCGATACGCTGGCGCCTGCAGAGGCAGAGCCGGAGAGCGGGATTACGGAAGCTCACAAAGAGAGAATCGAAAAGCTGCTTTCGATGAATTCGGATAGCAGGGAATGGGCAGATGATGAAAATCACCAGCCTTCGGTTGAAAGTCCGGATTCATCATTGGGGCAGGCTGCAAAGTTGTTTACAGGGCATTTTGGCAATCCGCGCAGGGTTATTTATCCTGGTTGCGGTTCCCATGTGATTGACCGTATTTTCCCGGAATCGGAAATTGTTTATGTTGATCCAAGCGAGGGCGCAATAGGTGTGCTTAAAAAGGGAATTAGCGGAAGGGCGATAGCCGTGCTTGGAGGAGTCCAGGATTATTTTGACGGTAAAAAGTTTGATTTGCTGTTTTCTTTGAACAGCCATGCCAAAATGACGGATCAGTTGAGAAGGCTTAGATCTAACGGTTATGTCTTGTGTAACAATTATTTTGGAACCCAGGACGCGGAAAAAGTTATTAAAAGCGGATTATGTGATTTGGTGGCGGTTATGGACGTGACGGTTCCCGATAGGGATAATGCTGGAGCGGAACATCATGTAACGAAGATAAAAACGACAGATTTGGAACCTTATACTGAACATTACGTTGTGCCAAATCAAAGTAAGTTTTTACCACAGCGAAGGAAGTTGGCCAAATATTATGTTTTTAAGAAGCTGTAAGCGATGAATAATAGTCCAGAGCAGGGGGCGCAGTTTGATTATGAAGTTTTAAATGACCAGGAGCTTATAAACCGGTTTCGCGATGGCGAAGAAGTGGCGATGGAGGCTTTGATTAGCAGGTATAAGGGAATGGTGCTTAAGATCGTTACGCCGTTTTTACGTTGCGGAGTACCTTCTGCCGATTTGGTGCAGGAGGGGAATTTGGGCTTATGGGAGGCGGCCAAACGGTATGATCCTTCAAAAGATGCTGATTTTAAAACTTATGCGTACTGGTGGATCCGGCAAAAAGTGGTTCGGTGTTGCCAGGAGCATTCCAAAACGGTAAGGGTTCCCTGTTATGTGTATGAGGAGGTCCAGGTCTTTAGGGACGCGATGGATGCTTTTTTTGCTGAGCATGGCCGTGAAATGACCGATGCGGAGATGATGTCCAGATGGTATTTCACGCCAAAAGAGTTAGCCAAATTCAAGGAAGGCATTGTTATGATAGGTTCAAGAACAGAATCTTTTAGTATGGTTGTTGATAAGAAGTGCGGGACTTCGGATAAAAGGTTCGATGCTTTTATGGATGCCAGGTCTTTAGACGGTTTCCTGGCCAAAATGGAGGAGTTTTTTTACAGGAAGTTTGGGGCAAGGCAGCGGAAGAAAATTACAGCTGAGCAGGAATGGCAGATATTTTTGGACAGGCTTGGTTTTAATGAAGAGGAATGTGAGTATTCTTTGGCAGATTTGGGCAAGAAGTATAATTTGTCGCGTGACGGCGTTTGCGATATTGAACACAAAATCCTGGATTACATGGGCACTCGCAAAGAGCTCCAGCGTTTTTTGCATGAGATAACGGGGTAGGGGGGAGCTTTTTTGCCGGTCTATCAAAACTCCTTCGGATTGGCAACCAGCAGGTAAAGGTAAAGTACCGTTTTTTTCTTCTCCTGCTGTTCATCAATGTCGAAAAGTTTAATGTGGTGCACTTTTTTCAGCATTCTCTGGAAAGCAACGTTGTCGAAGGGCGCGTCAACCGGGAAGATATCGTTTATATCCTCATAAAAAGAAAGTTAAAAGAATCTAAATTGTGTGGATTGCAGTAATGTTTTGCGTATAGAAGTCAAAAATGTGCAGTTATGGCCTGCTTTTCTGTACTGTTCAGTGAGTAAAGCCTGATCTGGAATTTATTTTTCTTTTCGAACAGGTCGGATTCGATTTCCAGGTCGTATTGTAATTGCAGGTTCATCCAGAATTGAGGAGTGTTGCCGAAATATTTGCTTAACCGGATGGCCGTGTCGGCGCTGATAGCGCGCGTGCCATGGATGATTTCGTTGATGCGGCGGGCCGGTACATTGATATCTTTGGCCAGGCGGTACTGGGTTATTTTGAGCGGTTTCAGGAACTCCTCATTCAGGATTTCGCCAGGGTGAACGGGTTTGATTTTTTTCATGATTTTAATGGTAATCGATTATTTCCACTTCATAGGCGTTGTTTTCTTCCCATTTGAAACAGATGCGCCATTGATTGTTGATTCTGATGCTGTGCCTGCCGGTTTTATTCCCTTTAAGCGCTTTGAGATGATTTGCAGGAGGGATGCGAAGGTCGTTGATTGATGTTGCGGCGTGGATAATTTCCAGTTTTCTCAAGGTTGTACGCTGGATCTGTGGAGGAAACTTTTTCGACCAAAGTCTGTGGAAAATCTTTTCAGTTTCCCTGCATCTAAACGATCTGATCATTTATCATGATAGTAACGTGATGCGTTATTATTGTAACGCGTTATTAGCAGCGCGGTCAAGTTTTTTCCGGCCGGCACTAATAATGGCCCGAGTATAATTGTCCAGGATTAAGCAGGTCTAAAAAATTGCTAAATTTTACGCCTTCCCCCCGTTGATCAGATACTTTTTGAATTTGCGCCAGTCGTGGCCCTGATTTTTTTTGTGCATGGTTATGCGGTTATAGCCGGGGCAGCTCGCCATGTGCTCCAAGGCAGTGAAGACGTTGACGTGCCAGCAATGGCCATCGAGCGGATCATAGAAATTGGAGAAAATCCGGTATTTAAAGACCGGCTTGTTGCAGTGGCGGCAGATATGGGGATGGCAGGAGCAGTCGATTTTCCATTCGGCTTCCTTTTGAATGCATGTCCCCTTGTAATCGCCGCATTTGCGGCATTTCTTAAGCCCTTTGGGCACCGGGGGCAAAACCGGCTTTGGACCGTCCATAAAATGAAGGTTAAAAAATATTAACCCTCACCGGAAATTCATCAATTTTGGTTGTGGCACCTTACTTATAACAGCAGGTTGCCGGCGGGACACTGAGCCAAACCTCACCTCTACCACAGAGTTAACCGCACTCCCGATGAAAGCGGGGCGATTATATGGGGAGCGGGGGATTATGGTCAAGGGGGGCAATTTTAGTGCGGAATACCCTTTAAAGTCCCAACTTTAAGAAAAAAGGGAAATTAGGTTGCCAAAGGAAACCGACAGTATTATATTGCAGTCGTATGAATGAACTACCAAAGAAATTTTATTGGCAGGCAACGACTACAAGCGGTGGTAATTTAAGTTTGGATGTGAGTTTTGAGGGTGCTTTGTCAAAAAGTGAAAAAGAAACATCTTTAGCTGGTGCAATAAGCCAATGCCAAAAATTTATGGAGAATAAAGGTTATATTCCCTTAAATGCGAAATTATTGTCTTCCAGGGATATTGCATCTGAATTTGGTAGTACAAGACAGTACTGGGAAAAGTTATTAAACGAGGGGAAGATTTTATATAAGGAAACTTCTGCTGGTCGGATAACCACAGATCTTTGGGTTCAAGGATATATGGGGAATAAAGAAGAGGTTGATAAATATGTAAAAAATTGCCGAAAGGCTTTACAGGTAATCAGGGAACACGGGAAAAAACATGCAATTATAGCTTGTCCTATATGTGGTGAGCAGACTTTTTCGTTTCATGTGAATGAAGGCGGCAATACAAATGGTTTATGTAGATCATGTAATTTTTATCTGACCACAATTCAATAATTTAGTAAAAATGCAATTAAACCAGCTTGAAGAGCGACTTTGGGCCGCGGCTGAACAACTTCGCGCCAATGGCAGCTTTAAACTTAATGAAATTAGTGAACCTATTTTGGGTCTTATTTTTCTGAAATTTGCCGATGTGCGTTTTAAAAAAGCGCAAGCGCAAATTGAAGAGGAGCGCAAACAACAACAGGGAACCCGCTTGCCGCCAGTTACGCCCGACAATTTTAAATCAAAGGGCGTTTTATTTATTCCCGAAAAGGCCAGGTATTCCTATTTGATGAGCCTTCCGGAGAGTGAAAATATTGGAAAAATCTTGAATGAAGCCATGAAGTCGATTGAAGAAGAAAACCGTGATTTGGCCGGTGTTCTTCCCCAGGACTATACGGAGCTTTCCAAAAAGGTTGATGAAAATAGCAAAATTCTGATTACTTTATTGAAGAATTTTAACCAAATTCCGGACGATATTGAGGGTGACGCCTTCGGAGGCATTTATGAATATTTCCTTGGCAACTTTGCCAGGTCTGAAGGTTCAAAAGGTGGAGAGTTCTTTACGCCCCAATCAATTGTTAAGCTTTTGGTTGAGGTGATTGAGCCTTATCACGGCCGTATTTACGATCCCGCCTGCGGGAGCGGTGGAATGTTCGTTCAGTCTGCAAAATTTGTAGCCCAGCACTCTGCCAAGAAAACACAGGTAATGGATGAAGTGGCCATTTATGGCCAGGAAAAGGGCGAAGCCAATATGCGCGTGGCCAAAATGAATCTGGCAATTCACGGACTGTCCGGGAAAATTGCCCTGGTAAACTCTTTTTACGAAGATGCCTTTGATAGTGTCGGCAAGTTTGATTATGTCCTGGCAAATCCTCCTTTCAATGTTAAAGGCAAGGATAAAAACGGTCAGATGGTGATTGATCCTGCCCGATTGCAGACTGATCCTCGTTATTACTTTGGACTTCCCCTTACCGGCAAAAATGAAATCAGCAATGCTAACTATCTCTGGATGCAGATGTTTGCGAGCGCGCTTTCCCCGCAGGGTAGAGCAGGCTTTGTTATGGCTAATTCTGCCAGTGATGCCGGTAACGCCGAAAAGGAAATTCGTAAAAAAATAATCGAAGCCGGAATGGTGGATGTGATCATTTCTGTAGGAACCAACATGTTTATGAACGCCACACTTTCCTGCACGCTCTGGTTTTTTGATAAGCGAAAAGCCAAAACCGAAAGGCAAAACAAAGTTCTATTCATCAATGCCCAGGATATTTTTACGGTAATTGACCGCGCCCACAGCACCTGGACAGACGAACAAACCCAGGAAATCGCAGGCATAGTCCGCAGATACCGCGCCGAAGAAGGCTACGAAAAATACAAAGACATCAAGGGCCGCTGCAAAGCAGTAACATTAGATGACATCCGCGCCAACGACCACTCCCTAAACCCCGGCCGCTATGTGGAAATCATCGAAAAAGAAATGGACAACGTCGACTTTGAAG
>JAGOLJ010000039.1 GCA_017994125.1 Candidatus Altimarinota bacterium | reverse complement strand
ATATTAAGCGCGGCGATATTGGCTCAACGGCGGAGGCTTATGCTAAGGCGTTTTTGGGGAAAGTTAATTTGTTCGGGATGGATGTTTTTTCTTTTGATTGCGATGCGGTGACGGTTGCTCCTTATTTAGGCTGGGATGGGATAAAACCTTTTGTTGATGTTGCGCGCAAACATGGTAAGGGGATTTTTGTGCTGGTGAAGACATCTAATCCTTCTTCCGGGGATTTGCAGGATCTTCAGCTCAAAAAGAAAGCGGAGGAAAAAGGAAATGATGCAGCTCTTTATGAAATTATGGCTCAATATCTGGATTCGTGGGGTGCCGATGAGATTGGGGAGAGCGGATACAGTTTTGTTGGCGCAGTGGTGGGGGCAACTTTTCCTACCCAGTCGGTACGTTTGCGCGAGTTGATGCCGCAGAGCATTTTCCTGGTGCCCGGTTATGGTGCGCAGGGCGGGACAGCCAAAGATGTTAAAAACTGTTTTAACAAGGACGGATTAGGGGCGATTATTAATTCTTCCAGGGGGATTATTTTTGCCTGGGAAGATTCTGATATATATACCGAGAACGATTATGCACAGGCCGCAAGGGAAGCCGTTCTTAAGATGAAAAAAGAGCTTGAGTCCTGCTAATATGCCACTTATATTTGATGGGCATTTTATTCTTTAATCCTTTTATTATGCAAAAAGGAAAGGTTGTAGTTGGAGTAGGGCTGTTGGCCCTTGTTGCTCTGGCCGGTTGTCAGAGTGTAGAAGAACAGATCGGTAAAAAAATTGCCGAAAGCGCTATCGGTCAGGCTGTAGGTGGGGATGTTAAGATCGATGAAAAATCTGGCAATATGGTTATTAAAACAAAAGATGGGGAAGCCAATGTAGGCGGTGGCGATGCAAGACCTTCAACCGTCCCGGCTGACCTGCCAAATCTTCCCAACGCCAAGAATTTTTCATGGTTGGGCAATCAGGAAAGCGGCATCTTCAACTATGAAATCGAGGCTGCTGATTTCAAGGCCACCTGCCAATCTGCATATGCAATGGTAGGCCAGGCCGGCTGGACTGATAAAAAGAGTGCTTTCAATTTTGACTCTGAAGATTCCGTAATGAAGACCATGGTCAAGGAAGGCCGGACGCTCACGCTTATCTGTGGCAAGTCCGAGGGTGGTTTATCGACCATTTCAATGTCCTATGGTAAGGATACAAGCACGGCTGATGCCAACGAGTCTTCAAATACTGAAACAGATACTTCCAGCGAAAGCACCGATACATCAACAGAACCTGTAGCCGAATAATTTAAGCGGGACTACTAATAAAATTGAGTAAGAAAGAAAAGCGGGCCGGAAAGGTTTAAATGGCCCGCTTTTTATATGCCTCGACCAGTTTTTGCCAGGACTCAAGGTCCAGGTTTTGCGGGCGTTCTGTTGGGGAAACCCCGGCTTCTTTAAGGATAGCGTCGACCTCTTCTTTTTTGAGCATCAGCCCTCCTTTTAAAGAGTTATGGAGAGTTTTTCGGCGCTGGTTAAAGGCGGCTTTGATCAGGCGGAAGAAGGTTTTAGTGTCTTCGACCAGCGGATTAGGATAGGTTTCGATTTTGAGGATGGCGGAATCTACTTTTGGTTCAGGGAAGAAGCTTGATTTGGCGACTTTGGTTTCGATGCTGGGTGAGCCGAAGAGCTGTACTTCGAGTGAGAGGATGGAGTGGTCTCCGGTTTTGGCACAGATTTTTTCGGCTACCTCTTTTTGTACCAATAACACAATTAGAGAGGGGCGTTTGGGGGCTGATTTGCCAGCTGCAATTGCATTGCCATCAGCTGCTTCTTTTCCATCTTCTGCTGCTTGCGGATTGAGGAAATGGTTAAGCAGCGGAGAGGTGATGTAGTACGGTATGTTGGCGACTAGTTTATAATCATAATCGGGTAAGGGGAATTTGAGCGCATCCTGGTTAATGATGTTGATGTTGGTATGTGCTTTAAGGTTGTGGTGGAGCGTATCCAGGATTGACCGGTCGTACTCTATAGTAGTGACGTCTTTTGCCAGTAAAGCCAGTTCGTTGGTGAGGATTCCCATTCCCGGCCCAACTTCCACAATGCGGTCATTTTTGTTTATCTGGGCCGCCGCCAGAATCTGGTCAATTACGTGGGTATTGATTAAAAAGTTCTGGCCAAGCTGTTTTTGCAGATAATGACCATTTCTCCTGAGCATTTCCAGCAGTTCCTGTTTGTTGTTGTAGATCATGTTCAGCGGATTTTTATTGGTTGATTTGGATGGTTTTTTTAGGAGATGTTTGTCCTTTGATAATGGTGATATTCTTTTTTGACAGGTTTAATTCATCGGCTAAAAGTTCAACAAGTTCTTCATTGGCTTTGCCCTGTTCCGGCGCTGCTTTTAGTTTTATTTTAACAGTACCGTTGGCCATAATTCCGCTGATTTCACGTTTGCCGCTTTTGGGTGTTATTTTAGCCTGGAAGGTAACCGATTTTTGGCTATGGAGCTGTTTTAAAATATCTTGGATCATAATTGCGATGTAGCGTTTTTTGCTCTTTTAACGGCTTTTCTGATTTCCTCTGCAACAAGAAGGAAGATGCAGGCGGCGACCATGATAATCCATTCCAGATGTCCCATGTGGGTGGTCTTAAAGTATTGTTCCAAATACGGCACTTCCAGGATGATAATGGCGATAAGAAAGGAAAAGAGT
The DNA here is from genome assembly GCA_017994125.1 of Candidatus Altimarinota bacterium. Classification (GTDB taxonomy): domain Bacteria; phylum Patescibacteriota; class Gracilibacteria; order UBA1369; family UBA1369; genus JAGOLJ01. Next base: position 6,476 of record JAGOLJ010000039.1, on the reverse strand, counting down.
AAAGACATCAGTAGTGAAAGATTTGAGAATAGCGGGATTTTGAAGATGCTTTTATCTTCGCTGCGGGCGCTTAGGGCGTTGGCAAGTTCGATTGTGACCATTAGCAGAAAAGAGAGGCTGGTAGCGACGGCGTACCCTACCATATTGGCTTCGGTGAGTGGTTGCCAAAGGATTCCATGGCGCCACATTTCAAAGAAAAATCCGGCGAAAGAGAGCGTTCCGATAATTGCGCCGTTGAATAAAATCCTCTTAACAAAGCCGGCATTTAAAATCTTGGCGGAAGGTGAACGCGGTTTTTTATTCATGACGTCCTGTTCGGCAGGTTCCACGCCCAGGGCGACGGCAGGGAAGACATCAGTAGTGAGATTTATAAACAGTATTAAGACAGCGGAGAGCGGAGCCGGCAGTCCCAGGATGATTGCAAAAAAGATCAGGAAGATTTCGCCGATGTTGGATGAAAATACATAAAAGATAAATTTGCGCAGGTTTTCATAGATGGTACGGCCTTCTTTAACGGCAGCTACAATACTGGAAAAGCTGTCATCGCTTAAAACCATATTGGCCGCTTCCTTACTAACGTCGGTGCCACTTATACCCATGGCTACACCAATGTCAGCTTTCTTAAGGGCGGGAGCGTCGTTTACGCCATCACCGGTGACGGCGACAATTTCGTCCAGTCGTTTGAGTGCGCTTACAATGCGAAGTTTGTGTTCCGGTGAAACGCGGGCAAAAATGATCTGCCGTTTTTTATTGGAAAGCAGTTTTTGTAGTTCCTTATCTGTCATTCCCGAAAGTCCATCGCCGTGAACGATGAGGTGGTCATTACCTTTAATAAGTCCTATCTGGCGGCCGATGGCTTCAGCGGTGAGACCGTAATCGCCGGTGACAATATAAACACGTATGCCGGCCTTTCTGGTAAGTTCAATGGCTTCAGCGACCTCGGGCCTGGGCGGATCCAGCATGCCGAGCAGTCCAATATAAGTGAAGCTGTGTTCGATTTGGCCAAGTTTAAAGGGAAAACTGCCTTGGGCAGATTTGTCGGCCGCATGTTTTTCGATGGTGGAAATTTCCCGGCTTGTTAAGGGGCGGATGGCCATGGATAGGCACCGGTAAGCTTTTTTTGCCATTAACTGATAGCGGTTTTCGATATCTTTTTTATCGGTTTCTGTCAGGTTCCGATGGCTGTTTTGGAAGAGCATAGTTGAGCAGGCCTGTAAAATACTGCCCGGGGCGCCTTTTGTTAGCGCGAAGTATTTGCCGCTGGATTTTTCCCTGATAATAACGGTCATTCTTTTGCGGGTGGAATCAAAGGGGAATTCATGAACTTTCTGGTATTTCTTTTTAAGGTCTTTGATTTTGAAACCGCTTTTTTCAACCAGACTGATGAGTGCAGCTTCGGTAGGATCACCAAGGGCTTTGTAAGATTTTCCTTCATTTACAATTTCGGCATTGTTGCATAGTCCGGCGATTAACATGAACTGTTCCAGTTCGGAGTAAAGATCCGGATGCTGCTTTTGAACTGTGCCTAATTTAAGGGTGGATAGTTTTTCAGGATCCTGGTTTTTTATTGTTCCAAGTACTACATCCTGGCGTTTTTCCGACTGCAGATGGAGGGCTCCAAACGGTTCATAGCCTGTTCCGCTTATCTGTCCCTGATAATCGCTAAAGTCGATTTCTTTAACGGTCATTTCGTTTTTGGTGAGGGTTCCGGTTTTGTCGGTGCAAATGACAGTGGTGGCCCCCAGGGTTTCAACGGAAGAGAGCTGTTTGATGATGGCGTTCTTTTTGGCCATGCGTTGTACGCCAATGGCCAGGGAAATTGTGATAGTTGCGGGAAGCCCTTCTGGGACGGCGGCGACGGCCACAGCAGTTGCGAAAATCAGTGTGTCAACAAGCTCTCTGCCCTGGATGAAATATCCTACAACAAAAAGGATGGCGCTTATTACCAGCGTTATTTTTCCAACGAATACCCCGATTTTCTGGATCTCTTTTTCCAGTGGGCTTTTGTCTTTTTTGGTTTCGGTGGTTAATGTGGCTATTTTGCCCATCTCGGTTTGCATACCGGTTTTAACAACAATAGCGCGACCGGTTCCGTGAGTTGTAGTTGTCCCCATGTAAACAAGCTGTTCGAGGTGTTTTTCTACTGGCATGGATTCACCGGTGAGAATGGCTTCCTGGGTTTCTAGTTCGTTGGTTTCGTACAAAATGGCATCGGCGGCAATGGAATCACCCTCTTCCAAAATTAAAATGTCGCCGGGGACAATTTGTTCAGCAGGTATTTTGTGCTGTTCTCCATTACGCAGGACGCGGGCATAGGGTTTTACCATTTTTCTTAGCGCCTCAATGGCCTTTTCAGCCTTGTATTTTTGGCCAAAACCAATGGCAGCATTTAGAAGCACGACTACCATGATTACGATAGCATCGGTTGTTTCTCCGCTAACAAAGGCGAAAATTGTTGCGCCAATCAGAATCAAAACCATCAGATCTTTAAATTCATCCAGAAATTCCAGAATCAGCGAACGGCGTTTTTGGGCTTTGAGCTGATTGGAGCCATATTTTGTGAGGCGAATTGTGGCTTCGGAAGAGGATAATCCGCTGGGATGGGAATCGTATTTATAAAAAAGATTGGGCATGTAATAGCAGTGTAGATCGTAAAATCTATGGTGCTCTTAATCTAACATTTTTGGCCATATTTTGCTATAATAAAGAGATGTTTAATGCCGTTAATATGGACAGGAACAGGTGTGACCAAGTAGTTTTGGAACTTAAAAAACTTAAAACATTAAGGAATGAATTTGAGGTGTTTTATGAAAGGGGCGTTGTGTCAAAAGATTTTACCCGGCTGGAATATGTAAAAAAGCAAATTAAAAATCTTTTGGAAGATTCCAGTAGTGCGCTTGGAAATTTGCATGAAACTTTGGTTGCTCCGGGTTTGAACAGTTTAAAACTGAAAAAACAGTATGATCAGCAGGTTAAAGTGGCTCTTGAATCGGGTCTGTTTGAGGGTGAGCCGGTAATTGAGCGTGACGGCCAGCGTTATCCTATGCCTTCGTGGGTTCAGGTGCAGAGGATTCTTAAACGAAACAGAAAGATCCTGAAAGCAAAAAGCGCCCAAGGTTTTACCAGAATGCTGATTGTCCCATTTGGCTATGATTTACAGGTGATGGCAGAAAAGCTGTATGAGAAAATAGTGGAGTTGCAGGAAGGCGGAGGAATTTTTGATGCGACTGGCAATAAAATAAATATCGATTTGGAAAATGAGCCAAGCTATATGGAGGGAACTGCACTTTTGGATGATTTTTTTACTGATTATTATTCCGGTGATTATGATGGGATTGCTGATTCACACACCAATGCTTTTACCAAGGACGAAGTGATTACTTCTGATGGGGTTTGGCAGATCTGTTTTGTGGAGGATATGCCCGTTATTCCTTTGGATTCCGATGTTGAAGGGAATGTTATTGGCGGACGGCGGCGGCTTGACCGGGTGGGGACATGGATTGAATCTAAACACAAAAAAGACCGGGTTCCGGCGGTTAATGAATTTAATAAGTTTTTGGCGGGTAACAAAGAAGGCGTAATTGCGCCTGGTGCTTATAACAATGAAGGGGTAATGCCATCCGAGCATTATTTCTGGATGCAGTTTTCTTCTTTATTGGGCGATGATAAGCCAGTATTAATGGATTATGAGAACGGCGAAAAAAGAGGTACATATCTGTTGGGAGGATATAATACTGTGGATCGTGGGATTGTTGTTTTTAAATGGAATAAAGAGAAAAGGCAGATTGAAATTTCCTGTGCCAGTTCAGAGAGTAGTGATCCGTATTTGGGAGTTCGTACAGCGGTTGTTTTAGGTAATTCCCCGGGATGAAGACCGGTTTTTAAATAATTTAAACAGGGATATGTTGGGAGATAATCAAAAAAACAGATGCCAGTTACTTGCGGGAGACTTGATCGAGTTAAAAAGGTTGAGAATCCAGTTTGTGCGTGCCTATACGCTTGCAGTACAAAATGGAGATTTCAGTGCCTGCAAATATCTGCAGCAGCGGATTAAAGAGCTGATAAAAGATCCGGACAGTCTGCTTAACCAGGTCAGGGAGGGCCGGGAGGTTCATAAGTTGAAGTTAAAGGAACAGTATGAATCCCAGCTTCGGGTTGCCTGGCGGTCAGGTTTTTTTAAGAAATCGACTGTTTCGCAGTGGCCCCAGAAGACGCCACTGCATGGATTACCGATGATTGAGCGTGATGATGAAAAATATGTTATGCCGTCCTGGCCCAAGGTCCATCAGGCGATAATTAAAAACCGTGATTTGATCAAAGAAAAAAGCAGGCAGGGGTTTACCAAAATGCTGATTGTTCCTTTTGGTTATGATTTGAAGACGATGGTTGGTAAATGGAAAAATAAGTTGTTTGAACTGGACCAGCAGGGGATTAAAGCTGATGGAACTGATGATCCTGATAAGGGTGTTTTCAATGCGCAGGGCCAAAAGATTCAGTTTGAAAGGAAAAATGTAGATGGTAATTATTTTGTGGATTATCCGGTTGGCGATGTTATGGATTCATGGGATGAAAAAAAATTGCTTTATTATCCGGGCGATAATAATGGAGGTAATAAAGGGGAGAACCTTCCTTTATCTAAAAATGAGGTCATAAAGATTAACGGGGCATGGCAGATTTGTTTTGTGGAGGATCTTCCGGTTATTCCAGATGAAGGCCTGGTGGTTGGCGGCAGAAAACAGATTGATCGGCACGGGAGTTGCCGTAAGGAAGTGAACGGATATTCTTCGGTCCGGGAATTTATGGATGCGCTTAATGATAAAAATGAGTTTATTGATCCCGAAAAATATGCAAAGGAGAGGGGAATGACCCCTGAAGAATATATCTGGCTGGCGGTTACGTACCTGCTGGAGAAAGAAAAACCATTGATGCTAGATTACGAGAACCGGTTTAACCGTGGCGGGATTTTTCTGGTTGGTTGTTGCTATGCTAAAGAGAAAGCTGTCCCTGCCAAATCATGGCAATCACAATTCCGTCATATTCAGCTGGAAAGTGTGGATTTTGCTTTTGCTACTCCGGACGGGGGCATACGGACAATAATTCAGGTTAAGCCTGCTTAAATCTGACTGGGTCAGCTTAAATGTTCCATCCGCCATTTTTTGATGAGGGCGTGGTTTCCGCTTTGCAGTACCTCCGGCACTTTTTTGCCTTTAAAAACGGGAGGCTTGGTATAGTGCGGATATTCTTTTTTACCTTTTAGCAGTTTGCTGAAGCTTTCTTCTTCAGCGGAGTTTTCATCACCCAGGACGCCCGGAATAAAACGGCTTAGAACATCCAACAGTACCATTGCCGGCAATTCCCCGCCGGTTAAAACGTATTTGCCAATGGAGAGTTCTTCGTCGACACAAAGGTCAAGTGCGCGCTGGTCCACTCCTTCATAACGCCCACAAAGGATGATCAGGCCGGCTCTGGGGTTACTTGCGTTTCTTGTCACTTTGCGTAGAGAAGTTTTTATGTTCTGGGTGAGGCGTTTATAGAGCTTCTCTGCATTGTTTTGAGTTAAGATTCGTCCGCGTGGGCTCATGTAGATTACAGGGCCCTTATTTTTCTTTTTAACCTCTTTTATACAATCAAAGATTGGTTGCGGGGCCATGACCATTCCCGGGCCTCCGCCATAAGGCCGGTCGTCAACTTTATGATGCTTATTCTTGCTGTATTTACGGATATCGTGAATATGTATTTCCAGTTTTCCGGAGGCAACGGCACGCTTAATAATGCTTTCGTTTAGATATGAATCAAAGATCTGCGGGAAAATAGTTAAAAGGTCAAAGCGCATGGTGAAAGATGGGATAGGTAAGTGTTTTGATTCTACCATAAAAAAGATAAACGGCATAAAAAAAGGCTCCATAGAGGAGCCTTTTGATAGTGTGTTGATTTAGCGCTTGCTGAATTGTGGTGCGCGCCTTGCTCTTTTGAGACCTGGCTTCTTTCTTTCCTTGGCGCGGGCGTCGCGGGTAAGGAATCCGGCTTTTTTAAGGGTTGGTCTCAGAGTGTCTTCAAAGCAGAGGAGAGCTCTGGCGATACCATGGCGGACAGCTTCAGCCTGGCTGTTGGCTCCACCTCCGGTTACTTTTACGGAGATATCAAAATCTTTGCTTACGCCAGCCAGTTTTAAAGGAGAAGTGATAATCTCCTTGCTGGTTATCATGGTGAAATATTCGTTGAGTGGTTTGTTGTTGACCATAATCATTCCTTTGCCCTTTGGATATATTCTCACGCGGGCGACGGAAGTCTTGCGGCGTCCTGAAGCATAATAATACTCCTGAAGGTTCAGTTTCTTTTGGGGTTCAGCTTTAGTGGCGGATTCTGCTTTTTTGATCATGGTGCGTTATTTAATTATCTTATAGTTCAAGGGTTTTTGGGGTTTGGGCGGTGGGTGGATGTTCGCTGCCCGGGAAGACTTTGAATTTCTTCAAAAT
>JAGOLJ010000038.1 GCA_017994125.1 Candidatus Altimarinota bacterium | reverse complement strand
CAGGGATACAAGATCCAACTTGCCATTATCCCTTTCAACCTGAATGGCATCCCCCTGACTGAACAGGAGATCAATGAAGGAAAACACTTCCAGGTTTTAGTGCTCGATTCCGCAGGCGCCAGTGGTAACCTTCAGACCATTGGTGGATATACTGCTTTCCCCAGTTATGTTAACCGAATTTTACCGGTTGAAATGCAACAAGTGTGTTTCACAGTAGATCCTTATGATGACCCGGATAATGTTTTCAACGTTACTGCTAACGACAGGCAGCGATTGGAAAGACAGGTTACAACATGCTTTACCCTGCTCAAAAACACCTTGCGCAGATATTTATCCAATTAATGATTCTTCTCCGCCTCTCTCACCCGGTCCACATACAGATATCCGTTGATGTGGTCAACTTCATGCTGGACAATACGGGCGTTAAACCCCTTTAGTTTCAGCACCTGCTCGCGGCCTTTCCGGTCCGTAAATTTAACCGTCGCCGTCTTGTGCCGCGCCAACTCTTTGTATTGGCCGGGTATGCTTAAACAGCCCTCTTCAATCGTCACCATTTCGTCACCCATTTCCAAAATTTCCGGATTAATCATGTCCACAACAGCCTGATGATCCGTATCATAATTAAAACAGCACACCACCACCCTTATATTAAGGCCAATCTGTGGCGCCGCCAGCCCAACGCCGCGTGCTGCAAACATAGTATCCTTCATGTCATCCAGAAGCTTGCAAAGCTTCTTATCAATTTTGGTGATTTTCGCGCATTCCCCGCGCAGAATTTTATTACTCTCTCCTTTTTCAATTGGTAAAAGTGCCATAATAAATCATTAACCGGCAGGTTGATTAAACTTCATAAAAGCCTACCATGCGCCCATATTTTAATACTCCCCGTTATAAAATCCAGTCCTTAATCTTTTTTTGTCAGCATGCCTCCGGATTCGAACATTCCCACGTCTTTCGCCTCTATAACATTCGCGGCATAGCCATGGCCGCCGTATTTCGCATGCCGCCGGTTGGAACCTAATTGATAATGGGCTCCGGCATTTTCAGATAAGGCCTTTTATAGGTGACCACCGTAAGTACTCCATCAACTCCATAAGAGCTTGGCCTGTAGCTGATTTCCAACACCGTATCAACGCCCTGGCATTTTAAGCCAAGCCTGGATTTGCCCGAAGTCTGCATTTCTACAGCATTGATAACTTCATCCAACGCGCTGGTATCCGGATAAAATTCTTTCTTCCGGTCATCAATAGATTGGATCACATCACGCACATACTCTTTGGCTAATCGGCGCTGCTTAAAGTACAACGGTGATCCCTGCTGGATTGCGCCCGCACGCAGAACCGTCCTTTTAATTCCGCGCACTTGCGCCTCCGATAATACATTGGCGACATTCGCCCGCTCATTTACTTCCCTGGCAATTGCAGTTGCTCCCTTCTTAATTTCCCGTCTAATCGAACCTATTACGCCACCTTTTTCTTTTACTTCACGGCCGCCTGGTCCTTTTTTACCTTCACCGGCACGGTCAATCCTTCTTTCGTTTCCACTTCCCAGCTGTCCTTTGCCAGAAGATTCTCCTTCAACTGAACGCATATTAATTTGGTTAGTAATAATTTTTATCAAATAATTATACAGGAAAAATCAAAATTATGCACTGCTTCCGGCCTGTGCGACAGACCCCGGCCTGTAATACTTGACACGAAGGTGCATTTACCTCTATAACAAGAGCCTTTTTTATCATTATGCCTCCCGAATCACCATCCTTAGAAAACTCTAAACATCCCTGGGAACCGGAACTTGTTTTACCGGCTAGCAGCAATCGGGAAGCACCCCATCCGACTCTTTTGGATCTCAGCGCGGAAAGCCTCCACAAAATTATCAACATGCTCCAGACGGTCGATCTTGAACAGTATTTTGATGATATCGTAAAAATCCACCCGGCTCTCGATCGGCAAAGGCTGCATGAATCATTCCGCGCAGGGGTAAACAACATCGTCAATTTTGATCATCCTCCTATTGGTAATTTTTATGATCATTACCTTCGTCCCCGGCTTTTAACCACCGCGGTAACAAGGCTTGCCTGTGGCATCCCTGCTTTCAGACGCAGTAATCTCGGCACGCTCGATTCCTATAACTGGAACAATTTTAAAAACCTGAACAAGGAAAATTACATCAAATCTCTGTTCCCTTTTTATCGCTTATTTAACAAAGCCCTGGCCGCCGCACAGGTTTTTCGCAATGGGCCCGGTCAGTCAAATCTTAATGAACTGCGCCAATTCCTGGGGCCAAATGCGGTACAGCCAAGACATCTTAAAGATATGATTTTAGAACTCCGGTTAGAGTTAAACGCCAAACCTGCAAATAAGCCTCTGGAACGCTTTGCCCAGCTGGAAGAGCTATTCCATATACTGGCAATGTCACCCCTGTTCGGACAGTCCGGAACGTATATGGCAATTCCCATGGAAGATTTAAGCTTTGAAGAGATACTCGATTTAGTCGAAGATCAGCTTAATTACCTGCAATTTTTAATGCGCCGCGTCAACGGCAAACCGGCCTCTAGCGCAGGCTCTTCAATAGTGGACGCCACCCGTGAAGAATACCAGAAAAAACTCACCAGACACATGGAACTGAACAATGGGATAAACATCTTACAGAGCGGCCCAACTCAAAAAGGCAGCATCGAAAACGCCCGTTTACAGGCCGAAATTGCCAGTGGCCGCCTCAACCGTGCCCATGAAAGAATCCAGCAATTACAAAAAGAAATATTTGGACAGCGTATTTCCTGGATTGCTCTTACTGAATCATCCAAAGCCAGTAAATTAATCATAAAATGCGTTACCTTAGTTGATCAGGCCATACGTGACACCATCGCCATCGCCGGGCAGAACAAGGTCGATCCGCTAGAATGGGATGAAATTCCAGAAAGTAACACCCGCCTCAGCATGAATATCGTCTGCGTTGACCAGATCAATCAGGACCTTGGCGAAATCAACATCAATCTGGAAGCAGACAGGATGATCCTTGAAAGGGAACTCAACCGTGCCAATAAAATTGAACAGCGGGAAAATGACGAATTTATGGAAATCATGGGCAAACTGACCGGACTGAAAGAACAGCTTGAAACAGTCAAAAAAAGCACCATAATAGAAGTTTACGCGCTTGTGGAAAAAATGATTGGCAGGCCTAATCCTTCTTCACACCCTTCAGTTCGGCCTCAATAAAACCGTCAATTTCACCATCCAGCACCTTATCAACCGCGTGTTCTTCATAATCGGTGCGATGGTCTTTAACCATTGTATATGGATGCAAAACATAAGAGCGGATCTGGTTACCCCAGGCAATTTCTATACGTTCACCGCGCAGTTTGCCAATCTCTTCAACTTTCTGTTTCTGCAGCATGTCCGCCAGCTTGGCATGAAGGATTTTCATCGCCCGCTCCTTATTATGAAGCTGCGACCTTTCATCCTGGCAGGCCACCACAATTCCAGTCGGCAGGTGAGTAACTCTTACCGCCGAAGAAACCTTGTTCACATTCTGTCCTCCCGCGCCGCCGCTCCTGTAAGTATCAATTTTCAGGTCGGAAGGGTTGATATCGGGGACTTCCTCATCCGGTATTTCCGGTAAAATATCAACAAAAGCAAAGCTGGTTTCCCTTGTATGCTTGGCATTAAACGGCGACAGCCTCACCAGCCTGTGTACTCCGCGTTCACCTTTTAAATAGCCGTATGCCAGGTAACCTTTTACCAGCAACGTTGCGCTTTTCAGTCCAACTTCTTCACCTACGGATTTTTCAAAAATTTCAACCTCATAACTGTTTTTTTCCGCCCAGCGCATATACATGCGCATAAGCATTTCCGCCCAGTCTGCCGCATCTTTCCCGCCTGTTCCGGCGTGAATACTCATAATGATATTATTTTTATCATACTTCCCGTTTAGGAAAGTCTTGATTTCCAGCTTGTGCCAATCCTTTTCCAGCTGGTCAACCATGGCTTTAAATTCCGCGGCACCTTCTGGATCCTCTTCAATATGGATATCCGGAAAAAGATCCACCAATCCATCGCAGTCTTTTTTTATTTTCTCCCATTGCGCAATTTCCTTTTGCAGGTCGCTCAATTCCTTGTTCACCTTTTGCGCGTTATCCTGGTTTTGCCAAAAATCTGGTGCCAGCATCTCTTTTTCCAGCTCTGCCACGCGCTTTTTCAAACCGTCAAGATTCACGCGCGTAAGCGCATGATCAACCTCTGCGGCTATTACATCCAGTTTTTGCTTGTATTCGTGCATGGATAAATCTTATCACATGTAAAAGGTTCAGGCCATCAACTTTTCCGTTTTAAGATGCCGGTTTTTGAAAGTATCAAAAAAAGACACAACAGAATTAAGCCGGCATACAATAAGGGATAAAAATAGGCTGGAGCGCTGGAGCCTTCCGGCCTCACCCGCAGGAACCCGTTAAATATCCTGAATAATGAAAATAGCGCTACCACCGTTAGCATCGTCACCCCGTCGGCGTAGTTTTTACGCAGCATTTTGAATGCGATAATACTCAAGATTACTCCCGCGGCAAGCTCATAAAGCTGGGTAGGGTGGACGGCGTTAACCTCCAGAAAATTACCATGGATCCCCATTTGGTGAATATGAGCAGGACTCAACAAGGGAAATTTAACTCCAATCGGTAAAGTTGTTTCCACTCCAAAGCAACATCCCTGCAAAAAGCATCCAATTCTCATCATTGCCACGCTAATACCAAGAAAGGGAATAAACGTATCAGCCATTTTATAAACATTCAGTCCGGCCATTTTACAGTAAAGCCATCCGCTCAAAACAGCAGCAATTCCTCCTCCGTAAAGTGAAAATCCCGTTACTCCCAAAGCTAGAAGTTTACCTGGTTCAACAGCGTAAATTTGCCAGTTAATCAAGGCGTTCAACAATCTAGCCCCTATTACCGCGCTTACAAGCATCACCAGAATCAATCCCGCCATTTGCCCGGGTCGAAAGCCTCTTTTTACTGCAAATATCCAGACACCCGTTACGGCCGTTGCCGCCGCCAAAAAAAAGAATAAGGCATACGGCCCGAAATCAAGCGGGATTCCCAAAAGAACAAATTGGATTTTAAACGGATACATGTTGCGTTTTTTTCATGCGGCGATTATTTGTCTGATTATCTATCTGCCGATGCTTGCGCTTGAATCGGCAACACCGGGAGCGGCACGGTTCTGCGTGGCCGGAGCGACAACCGGCAAGGGCTTATTTGCATCCATGCTGGCATTAATTTTCAACCCGCCATTCAGGTAATCAATCTTCATTCCGCCCGATGTAGAATAGCCGTTTTCACCTTCAGTCACGTCCATATCCATTTTAACCGAAGCGCCTTCCTGTTCCAGGGAAGCTTTTAAAGCCCCGTCTTCATATGTAAAGGGAACTTTTTGGGCTTTGCTGTCGCCATATTTAATTAGCATATTCCCTCCGCTCTCGCTGGTTGGGTCAAGCGAAATATCCAGACTTTGAGGTTTACCTTTTTTGCTTTCAATTTCAGAAATATCGCAACCTTCTTTTTCAGCTTTCTTTCTAAAATCCTCAGTCGTCTCCACATCATTTATCACCATTGTTCCCGAATTCCATTTACCAGCAATCACACTTAATTCAGGCGCGCTTTTTATTCCGGGGATTTTCCCTTTATCAATATAATCCTTTATCGTTTCCTTTAGCACATCATCAGCTTTATTTGCTATCAGGTTATCAATATAAGATGTGTAACCTTCACCCAGTACCTGTATTAAAGCATCTTTATATCCTTTAATGCTGTTTTCAAATTGTTTTTCGACAAATATCTTAAACTCTTCTTTTGCTCCTGTTGTTGAGTTTTCAAGGACTGTTGAAGCGCCGCCTTTCAGCATCTTCATAAATTTATCATTCAAATTTTTACCTATCAATTTAAGCTCTTCTTGCAGGGCTTCCTTACATTCTATATTCAGCGCGTTGCTTAAAAGTTTATTCACTTCAGACGGTGTAAGCTTAGTCTTAGTCAAAAGCTCCGCGGTCATCCCCTTCAAAGCTTTTATGTCAGAACTGTTTAAAAGCTTTCCCAGGAAATTAATCCCTTTTTCTCCGAAAAGTTTAAGAGCCTGCTTGGAGCCTTTTGCGATTTGCGATCCGGAAGCGAAAATTTTTGACCCGCCGATAAATGACAAACCGATATCAAGACCTCCTTCCACAATTTCACCGGTTGTTGATTCCGGATTCGCAACTTTGGTAATACCTTTGCCAAGGCTGGTAAACATATTCACGGTAAGGTTTCCGGCATGGCCTGCCATCCAGCTTGTCCATCCTTTACCGATAACTTTTTCTACTGCGCCGGACGCCAATTCACCTCCGGCTTTTTCTGCGCCTTCAAAATATCCAGTAGCTGTTTTCAGCGTCTCGCTGCCGGATTTACCCTCCTGCCAGTTCTGGCCGACTTTCTTGAAATTATTTCCGATTTCCTGGGCAATTTCACTGGCGGAATTTCCGTTGGCGGCGCCAAAAATAACGTCAAACCCGGACTTGGTCCCGGCTCCCAGTGTATCAATCGTTACCCCGACGGTTGTCCTTGCCGTTTTAAGTGTCGCCTTGGTTGATTCCCAGGTATATTGACCCAGTTTCATTGCCCCCTTCCCCATTGTTTTCATTGCTCCAAATGCTTTTGAGGCATAGCCCTCATCTTCGGCCAGAGCCAATGGGATCAATTGGTTTTGGCCTACCATAAGTCCTCCGGCGTCAGCAATCAGCTCTTTTTTATCCACATTGGCTAGCTGTGTTTTTATTTCACCCGCAAAATCACCGTAATATTTGGCCAGTTCTTTCACCATTGAAATATCATCAGCGGCCAAAATTCCCGCGGGTTTTAACGCGTCAATTTGTGGCTGTAATTTAGCCAGTTCAGCTTCCATATACTGCACGGAAGCCTGTCCCATATAATATTCAGCCGTGTTCAGTTGCTTTAACATTTGCCCAAGGTCAGATGCGCTTTGTTGCAATGCCAACAGTTTAACCCCCAACGCGTCCACCATTGCCGCCGCCTCACTTTCAATTTGGGCGGCAATCTTTTTCATCTCCTCATCACCCGTAGCCAATCCTTCCGAAAGCGTCATCAGCCCGCTGGTTGTCTGGGCGGTATCTTCAGTCAGCAGCAAAACGTTTTGTTGGGCCAGGTAAGTCTTTCCATACTTCAGGAAGGCATTAACAGCCTCATTCTTACTGGCTGGATTGATGCTCTCATACTGTGCAAAATTTGCGGTATATTTTACTTCCGCAAACAATGCATCTTTAAGCATTGACTTCATCTGCTTCAGCAGCTTGTTTTTATTTGCCAGAGCCTGTCCCATGTAATCATAATATTTGTTTTTTAACACCTTCAGGTCATTTGCATAAGCTACAGCCTCCGCTTCCACCTTATCTGTCGCCTTAACGGTTTCTTCAACCAGCGATTTTTTAAGCTCCTGGAAACGTTTCAGGCCGGGTTGTTGCATGATTACATTACCTGTGTAAAACGGGCCTCCTTCATTAATACTTTCAAAAGTATCATTTTCAGTGAAACTCTTAATAAGTTCTTCGGAATATTCATAGTTTATTGTAAATGGTTCAGCCTCAATCTCTTCATCGGTTGGTCCCGCCTTGGCTTCCGGAGATGTATTCGAGTTTTGGCTTCCTGCCGTTTGCCCACCCGATTGGGCTGAGCATGAAACCATTAACAGAATAGTCGCACATAAACATATATACGCTGTAAGTTTTTTCATATTTTTTTAAAAATAATTTGCCACATTTTTACATAAAACGGGCAAATCGTAAAACAACTTTCAACCAACGCTTACGCTCAATACAAAAATACTCAAAATTGTCATCGCCACACCCGCAATCTGATGTCTGCGAACCTGTTCGCGGTTCACAAAAATTCCAAGCAGCACAGTCAGGGCAATGTAACTTTCGCTAATCGTTGTCGCAATGGAAATCGGTATAAAAGTGGTCGCGCAGGCATAGGCAATCCAGGCCCCGTTATCAAAAACGCATGTCAGAAAAATCTCTTTTAATCCGGTTTGCAGATCCTTTCTTACCAAATGCCATTCCCTTTTCATCGAAATATGCACAACCGTTATCAGCATAATCACCATATTCGTATACCATATGGTTAAAAGCGGTGATGATTCCTGGCTGGCCACACCCACCAGAAAGTTAACCACCCCCATAATCAACGCTCCCCCCATCGCCAGAAAAATCCCGTCCTCCAGCTTCAGGTTCTTAATTTTAAAGAGATGGCGGTTATATTGTGCCGCCAGAATAAAACCGACCAACGCGAAAATAATTGGCACAACCTGCAGCGGGGAAAGGTATTCGCTCCTGAAAACAATACTTAAAATAACCGCGACCGGCAGCTCAAAACCAAGAATCGGCTCAATAATCGAAATCTTGCCGCGCTTCATCGCAATAAATTCCAGAATGGCCGCAATCAAAATCACCAGGGCTGTTACCACCTGTAAAAAATGCATCTGTCCATCCCACATCATCGCCCAAAGATCATCTTTAACAAAAGGAAATAGAACCAACCATCCGCTAATCGTTATGTAAAAAAGCGTCCTCATTACACTGCTATGCCTCACCGATTTCTGGATAAAAAAATCTCCCAGTCCCCAGCAAACCAGCGCAATAAAGGCAAAAATAAGTCCCAGATGAGCTTCCATGCGTAGTTAATGATAAAATCTTAACATTATACTACAACAATCTTATTCCTGGAATCTCAAAAAATATCAAAAAACTGCAGATCAATCGGTAGAAACTGCAGTTTTTTAATTAGTCGAAAATAATTCCCGTCTCTTATTGGTTTAGATCAGTCTGAAATGTACGCCTATAGCGATTCAGCAACATTTCGATATTGCTTGTAATACCATTTAAATAATCTGTATCTCCCCGATGATTCATAACTTGGTCCACTAAAACTCGTGGATCAAGCTCAATTGACGGTCTAGACATTGGTGATGCGAATAATTGTTTTGATATCTCGCTGTTTGTCCAGAAACGCTTGATTACTCCATTTTCAGCTCCTTTTGGATGGGGCATTCCAAGTGCCTCTTCCAGTTTCCACATTGCTGATTCGCACGCATTTGCGGATTCATTATTCCTTCCAAACTTTTTTGATGCGGCAACCAGTCTCTCATATGAATTTGAATATTTTTCCAGATAACTTGTACTTGATAACATGCCAATCAACGAATCTGCATTTAACTTGGCTAATTCCTGATAAAATAATTTGCCGGCTTCATTCCATTTCTTTTCAAGTTCCCCGTTCGCTTTTTTAAGATCTTCATTTTTTGTGGCAAGTTTTGCGTAAAGTTTTTCCGGTTTATAATTGTCTTTATCAAATTTATCCAGGCCATTCTGATCAAAATCAAAATTTTTCCTCCATTCCACAAGTTCTTGCCGTGTTTTCCCCGTTTCTTTTTCCAAAGCTTTATACTTGGCTTCAT
>JAGOLJ010000037.1 GCA_017994125.1 Candidatus Altimarinota bacterium | reverse complement strand
CTCGGAGATGTGTATAAGGTGCAGTTGTTGTATTGGCCGATGCAAGCTAGCTCATTGTCGGCAGGAGCGTCAAGAAAAGCAAATCCTGTTGCGTGCCAGTTGGGCGAGGATAATGAGTTTTGTACATATGAGTCCCCGTAAGTAGTTCCAAGATCCCAGTTGTACCATGATGCAGAAGTTCCTATTGTTCCTGAGACGCATCCATCATAAGCTTCGGGATAAATGGTTGATGCACTGGCGGAAATAGGGTTGGTACTTAAATTACAGGCATACATTGTTGTTGAAGCGGATGGTGCTGAATATACATAAAACCATAGAACAACATTGGTGACTGTTGAGCCGTTCATAATGCCTGATGTTGGGAAATAGACCCATCCACGTCTTGTTGCTGTAGTGACTGGACATGCAGTTCCCCAGCAACCTACGTCAACATCGGCATTCCATTTGTAATAACCAACAGATCCGTTACAGGTTGGGGTGGTTGATCCCTGACAGCCAACGGTTCCACTCCAGTAGGAGGCTCCACCGCCCAGGGTGTCCGCGCTAAGAGTTGCAGTTGGGTCCACTACTACAGGGAATTGTCTTTCAGGAGCTTTTAGCCAATTAACTTTAGCTATCTTACAAATTGTAATGTTATTGCCATTTGCTTTTACGCTATATCTGCCAAGGGTTTTGTTGTCTTTATTGTTCTTTTCGTAAATTTCTGGGGGGCTGAAGCGTATTTGTTCTTTTCCTTCGCTATCATTGAAGATTATTTCCATGATTTTTCCTGGATTTTCCGGGTCTGTATCTGTTTTATAGCTCCAATGCTGTGGCATAATTGCTTGTTCGCAATAAGCTACTTCTTCGGCGTCTTGCGGCATGTTGGCGATGGCTGATTTATCCTGGAGAATGACGTCAAGTTTTCTATTTGTTTGGTTTTGTTTAAAAGAAATGTCAGTGCTCTTATAAACTGATGGGTAAGTGACGTGATTTGAATCAGCGGTACCCGCCACAATGGCTGCGCTTACTTTGGAGATGGTTTTTCCTTTAGCGTTTAACCAACGCATTTCCGGATTGATCCAATCTCTAAATACTTCTTTGCCAAAATCGACTAATAGACCTTTTTCTCCGCTATATGCAGGATAAAAACGCTTGTCAGTTGTTTGCACTGTGGCGAATGCATAATCGGGATGCAGTTCAGAAATGTTTTTTTCAATATTGATTAGAGTTTCTTTCCACTCGCCATTTTCCAGGTAATGTATTGGGCCTGCGCTGAAAATTGCAGTTATACTGCCATCGGAATTTTTGAATTGTTTGGTAGCTGCATCGCGTAATTCCAATATTTCATCTTCCGGTTTGTAATTTGCGAATCGGCCGCCTTCTTCCCAGTTTGCCTGTAAGTGTTTTTCAGTGTGGGCAGAAGCTTTATTTTGGGGTTCCTGAATGAAAAGTGAATGGTAGGTAAAAAAGAGCGAAGAGGCAATGATCATTGCTAAAATCGCAAGGCTGGAGATTTGCCAAACCGGTTTCTTTTTTAACATTTTTATTTTGGGCAGCCCATGCCTCATTTATTTTTGTTTTAAATTTATCTAGTAATTATACTACAAAATTGATTATTTTTTTAGACAAGAGTCTGTTGAAATAACAAAACAGTTTGACATTGGCGTATAATGTTTTGGAATGATAATTTAGATTTGATGGTGAAAATTTTTAGCAAATGTGGCATAAATGGAAAGGTAAAATTGTTTTTAAAATAAAATGAAATATAAAAATTTACTGTGTTTCGTTGTTTGTGGCTTATCCGTAGTGTTTTTTAGTTCATGTCAGTCTCAGAGTGATATTGTTGTTCCTGCAGCTAATAGTTCTGTAGAAACGCAGACCCAGATAAAAATAGTTACGGATAAAACTAAGCTTGAGGATTGCAGGGATATTGAAGACAGGTCTTTTAGGAATTTTTGTGAAGGGTTTGTTATTGCTGCAACAGCAAAATCCGCATCGGATTTTGCTGTATGTGACAGTGCGGGTTCAGTTGAGGTTAAGGATCTTTGTTTAAGCTATGTTAAGGAGAAAAAATAATGTTTTTAATTTAAGGTATTATGAAAAATAAGTATTTAATGGGGATGATTGCTTTGTTGATTGTAGTTTTTTTGACGGCATGCCAGACGGAAACAGAAGTGGGTGGTGCTTTAGATGGTGGTACTGTTCCAAACGGGGTAACACAGGGAATAAAAGATTCTACGCAAGGCGCTCTTACTCAGATTAAGAAAGCAGATGTGGGGATGACCCAACAGGTACAGGCGTTTATTACGCAGCAGACCATGGAGGTTACTGATCCCCAGATTAAGCAGATGATGCAGTCCCAGGAGTTGGTTAACAAGGTGGTTGCTGCCGGTAATTTGGAAGGTTGCAGTAAGTTTAAAGATGCTTATTACAAAGAAAGCTGCCAGGTTTTTATACTGGCAGGGAAAGCTGTTTCAAAGAGTGATACTAAGGTTTGTGAGGCCGGGGCTACAGCAAAAATCAGGGATCTGTGTAAGGTTTATGTGTCGCAGAAACAGTAGTTTTTTCTGGTTGCAGTTTCTTATAACTATTTAAGTTTGCGGGGTGGAAGGAGCCTGTGGAGGATTAACTGTTGTGCCGGGAGCGGTGGCGGTGGCTTGAGGTGTTGGTGGAACAGTGGGCTTTTGTGCGGGGTTTTGTCCCTGTCCTACTTTTGATGTTAACATGTCCGCAATGTCTTTTGGGGTAAAGGACGTTGAGTTTTTAAGTTTGTTTTGCTCATCGCTATCAAGGTAAGTAGTCAGGTAAGTGTCCCAGTCTTTAGCGCTACTGTCTTTCATGTTTTTTAGAATACGCTGGGTTTGATCTGGAGTTCTAAGTAGTGTGGCCAGGTTTTCTTTTTTGAGATCGTATTTAAGTGCGATTTCTTTGAAGATTTTTGCTTCTTTTTTTTCATCTTCGCTAAGGCCGTTAAACTCTTCAAGTTCAGGACTTATTTTGAATCCTAAAAATCCCAGAATAGTTGAAATTATTTTAAAGAAACCAGGTGAATTTGTTTGGAGAAAACCAAGGATGTTATCAATAGATGCATTGCCCGTAAATTTACCGGGATTTGATGTCACTTTTGTTGGAGTGTTGGGGACGGATGGTATGGAAGTTGGTGTGGAGCTGGGTTGGTTTGCTGGTATGTTGGGTGCAGGTTGGGGAACGTTTGGTGTTACAGGTGGGGTGCTGGATGCTGTTTCCGGATTTTGAGGCTGCACAGGTGGCGTTGATGGTGCAACGGGAACTTCCCTGGATTTGCCTGGCAGTATTTTATCTATTTCGGCGTTGATGTTTTTTACGTCGATGCCAAGGTTCAGGTATTCGGTAAATTTATCGGCCAGTTGGGTATAGACAGCTGGTTCATAAACCAGAAAATTCTTTAATGGGTCTTTGTTGATTTTTCCGGCGGAGGCAAGATTGGCTTTATTAAAGTCACTAAATGATTGCAGAACTTCCATGGCATTTTTAAAGCCATAACGGGAATCTCCCATGATCGCGGTCATCTTGTCGAACAGGCCGGTAATTTTTGGTACAAAGTTTTGTTTTACCCAACTTTCGGTTTCTTTTTCGCTTCCTGCAATAATCAGGCCAAAGGGATCCATTTTTTCATCGTTTGTTCTTTGATAGCGGGCGAAGATAAGGTCAACGGCAGCTTCTTTTAAGGTAGCAATGTTGTCGGCACCGACATTATATTTGGCAAAGTCTGCGGCGCGGTTACTGAATTCCTGTTCAACCCGGTCTTTTAGTTTGGCAATGGCCTGGGTGTCGGTTCCACGTGTTCTAGGAGCATCATTAAGCCATGATTCGGTAGCCTTGGGGCCCTGCGCTTCGGTTTGAAGTGCCAATTGCCGTCGTTCTTTAGGGGCTTTTTCCTGTTCCAGTTTACGCAATTGTTCTTTTTGGACTTCAGTCATCATTTCAACACGTCTGGATTCCGGAGTTGGTGTTGTTCCAGACTCTGGCGTCTTTTCGGGTGTACCCGGTGGAACCTGTTTGTTATCGGGTACAGATGGGTTGTCTGTGCCTGTTCCGGTGTTGAAAAGTGTCATTGGCAAACAATTAATCTTAAAATTATAGCATTTTTTGGGTATTTGATAAAGATTTTAGTTTTTGGCTACTTCTTTTTTTAATTAAAGTGGAATATTTTTAATGCCCGCGGGTTAGAATATTCAGGTATGGCAATAAAAGATTTAAATAAAGAGGAAGTTGAAGCGCTGGTGAAGTCTGCGCAGGAAGGCAATACAGAAGCGTTTGCCAAGATTTACGACATGTATGTGGATGCAATTTTCCGTTATATGAGCTTTAAGGTTGGAAAGGAAGAGGCTTTGGATTTAACTGAAAATGTTTTTTTGAAGGTTTGGGAAAATATCGGCATCTACAGGACTGGTAAATATTATTTTTCGGCATGGATTTTTAAGATTGCCCATAATCTGGTTGTTGATCATTATCGTTTAAATCGGGAGACTTTGGAGTTAAGTATAGATGTTCCAGATGATAAGTTTTCCAGTGATCCGGCTGCTATGGCAGAAACCGGTTTAAAAAGCGAAGTTCTGGCTAGAGCTATTTCCAAACTGAAGAGGACTTATCAGCAGGTTATTGTCCTTAAATATATTAATGAGCTGGAAAATCGTGAGATCGCCAGGATTATGGGGCGTGGAGAGGGAAGTTTGCGGATATTGAAATTTCGCGCTTTGAAGGCCCTGAAACTGGTATTGGAGGAAATGGGAGTGAAATATCATTAATTATCGTAACAAAATGTCAACTCTATCGTATAGATTAACGGATTAAAGCTTAGGGCTATGTTTAATTTTGTGAAAAAAAGTGATGATGGGGCTTTGGGCCGGCTGGAGGAGCAGTTGTTGCTGCTTAAAAAGCCAGTGATTTCGGCTGTGGAGAAGAAAGATATGAAATTACGTCTTATGGAAGCTGTTAAGAAAGGTGAAGCATTGGAGACTGTTCCTGTGGGGTTACAGCAGCTGGGTTTTAGGATTACGAAAATTGCCCGTTCGGTCAAGGCTCCGGCTTGGCAGGTGTTTAGCATGAGAGAGAGGATTTTGACTAAAGTTTCGAATGGATATGATTATGGTTTTGAAGGTGGCTGGTTCAGGAAGAGCAATATGTTACGCACAGCTTTAAGTAGTGTGCTTCTGGTTGCTTTTGTTATGACCTCTTTCCTGATATTGCCATTTGAGGCTCCAACTGCATTTGCCCGTTTTACTTATTTTGATGAACTTGACGGGAGTGTGCTGGTGCTCAGGGATGGTGCTTATTTGCAGGCTAGGGTTTCTTTTCAGCTGGAAGAAGGCGATGTGATTTTGACCCGTGATGAAAGTTCTGCCTCGGTGCATTTTCTGGATGATAGTGTGTCCAGAATGGCAGAAAACACCAATGTTGAAATTAAAAGGCTTTATTCTGAGCCGATGAATCCGGTTGCAACGGATGTGGAACTTTATGTGAAGGAAGGGCGTGTCTGGAATAAGGTGGTCAATCTTACTGATGATAACGCCACTTTTAAAGTGCAGACCAGCAAGGTTGAGGCAACGGTGACAAACAAGGCGGCATTTGATGTTAGTGTAAACAGTGACAATACCAAAATTACGGTATTTGATAATGTGGTTGATGTGAAAAAAATAGACTCGGTGGCGGTTAAGGCCAAGACCGTGGTTGAGGGATATCAGGCAGAGATAGGCCATTCCCAGGGAGGAGATATCAAGCTGGAAAGCGCAGATACCGTAGTGAAAAAAGATAAACAGGAGCAGAAGTGGGTTGCGGAGAACCTTAGTGATGATAAGGCGTATGACCTAAAGCTTGCTGAACAGAAGGAGAAAATTCTAACAGCAAACGATAATTTGCAGTCAACGCCGGTTATGGCAGTCGCCGCTGTGGTTGCTCCGGATCAGCAAAACAGCAAGAAAGTTGAGGAAATGAAAGGACGTTTTGATGTGGTCTATGGCAAGTTATTGAAAGCTGAAACCATGTATGTGCGTGGGGTTTTGGGTGAAGGCAATAATCTATTGGCTGAGTTTAGAAAAAGCATAACGATTTTGGTTACAGATATCGATGTATTGGCAGAAACAGATTCTTTGTCTGCTAAGGCTGTAAGGGAAGTCATAAGAGAGAAAATATCTACCCAGACCAAGGATCTGGCTTCATTTGTACCCGGTGACAAATTATACAGGGCCAAGGAGGCGGTAAGGTTTGCCGAGTTGGCAATGGTTGGCACAGCTGTAGAAGGGGCGCAGGTTAAGCTGTCGCAGGCAGAAGCCAGACTGCTTGAGTTCCAGCAGCTTTTGAAGAAGGGTAAATATGAATCAGCGATGCTGGTATTGCGTGATTACAAGCAGCAGATGGCCAATTTCAGTCTGGTGATTACACCGGAAAACGTCGGTGATTTTAAGGACCATCTGGTGGAGATGGTTCAAAGCCAGATTGGGCAGATTAAGATTTTGACTGCGGTGGAGCAGACATTAATAGAGCAGAACCAGCCTGGTTATAGAGATGAGGTTGAGCTTTTGCGCCAGAAGATTTTAAGTCGACTGGTTGGATCGCTGGATAAGATGCCGGAACTTTTACCTCAGGAGGTACTGGTAAATCTGAAAGATCTGTTTGAATCTTATCTGGTGGGGAAGAGTGAAGATGCTCCTTTTATTGCCCCTGTTCTCGAAGGTTTAGTAGAAAATAATGGTCAGGTTAATTTTATTGATCCCACGCAGGGCGCTTTGCCGGATCAGCTTGGCGTGATGGTAATAAAAGAGAGTGAGGGAACTCCAAACGCGAGGATAAAGTAAAAGTTATCCATTCTGTTTAGATCCCGGCTATGGAAAGGAGGCCAATGATTGTGCCTAGTATGGCAACAAAGCCACCGATAATCCAGAAGCGCATGACCACATTTGGTTCGGGCCATCCCAGCTTTTCAAAATGATGATGCAGGGGTGCTATAAGAAAAACTTTGCGATGCAGGAACTTTTTGGAAAAGACCTGGATGATTACGGAGAGTGCTTCAATAACGAAGATGAAGCCTATTAGTGGTAAGACAGCAACGGAGTCGGTCATCATTGCTATAACGCCAAGCGTTGCGCCAAGGGATAGCGCTCCCGTATCGCCCATAAAAAAGCGCGAGGGAAAAATGTTGTACCAGAGGAAACCAATTAAGGCTCCTACGATAACCGCGCAGAAGGCGGCTAAAATGAAAAGACCTTTGGCGAAAGCGAGTATGGCGAAGGCTCCAAAAGCAAGGATGAGCAGGCCGCCGGCGAGGCCATCCAGGCCGTCGGTGATATTTACAGCGTTACTGGTGGCGGTGATGATGAAGATAAAGAGGGGAATGTACCAAAGTCCAATCTGGATTTCTCCAATGCCGGGAATATTAATGTAGTTAAAACCAAGTTTGTAATAGAACCAGATTGAGCCGGCGGCCGCGAAAGCGGTAAGCCAAAGGAACTTTGGTTTTACATTGATTCCCTTACTTTTGCCCCATCCGCGGATGTTGAAATAATCGTCGACAGCCCCAAGCAGAGCTGTGGTTACCAGAGTAAAGATGGGGAGCCAGGTTTCTTCACGGTTGATAAGAGTGTTTTTGGTAAGGTGAATGGCGGATGAGATTTGAGACAGGATTAAAATCAATAAAGTTGATCCCCAAATAAGGATGCCGCCCATTGTTGGTATACTCTGTTTTTGGGCGTGTAGTGACTGGAAAATTGCGGCTTTTTCACCGGTAGTAGCGGTTTCACGTAACTGTTTGCTGCATTTGTATTTTTTGAGAAGTTTAAGAAAACCGGGTGCCAGAATCAGGGTAATGATAAAGGTAAAAGTCAATGAACCGAAAATGAGGATAAGGTTGCGCAGGTTTTGGATATCGAACATGGGTGGTTTTATTAGATGGGCGAAATAACTTTTACCAGGTATAGCTTCTGAAAATCCAATCCGCGAGGAGTTTGGTTTCTTTGTAACGGTCCGGGCTGTCCAGAATTACTGTAAGAATCTGGTTACCGTGCTCGTTTTCAATTACTGTAATCAGGCACTCGCCGGCTTCGTCGGTGGTGCCGGTTTTAAGTCCGAGTACTTTTAGGTAGCTATCAAGCAGGGCATTGGTATTTTCCAGTTTGTGTTTGGTGCGATCGTTGGTGGAAGCTATTTCCATCTCTTTTTTAACTGCTGCGCGTCGTACGAAAGATTTACCGTAGGCGTAACGGGCTAGAAGGCTCAGGTCGTAAGCAGTGGAGTAGTTGTCTTTGGGCAGAATTTCCTGTCTATTGATCTGCTGTAAGACCTGCTGGCTTGTGCCAGCCGATTGTCCGTTTCCGTTGTTATTTGAAGTGTCTTTTGTGGTAGTGGGTTTTTGGGCGGGCTGGTCGATATCCAGACCAGTTGGGTTGATGAAGGAGGTTTGGTAGAGTCCCAGTTCCAGGGCTTTCTGGTTCATTTTCTGGATGAAAGAGTCAACGTTGTCACTGTTATATTCGGCAAGGGCGACTGCAGCGTCATTTCCTGAACTGACCAATGCTCCGTAAAGAAGATTTTCAATGGTGATTTTTTCTCCTGGGGCAAGCCAGATTTTTGATCCGGGGGTGGTGGTGGCGTGGGATGTTACCGTTACAACATCATTAAGATTGTTTTCTTCAAGGACGATGGTTGCAGTCATAAGTTTGGTCAGGCTGGCGATGGCGCGTGGTTCAAAAATGTTTTTTTCAAAAAGGATATAACCGCTTTTTAGGTCTACGGCGATTGCTGATTTGGCCTTGATGACAGGGGAAATGTTTTCAGGTTTCTTTTGAGGGACGGCTTCGGCGGTGAGCAGGTTGCTGCCATCCCAGGGGAGTGATTGGGCAGTTTGGACTGGGAGGTCGCTTGAGGACAGCGCCGAGATGATGTAAAGACTGATAAGTGATGTCAGCATTTTGCTCTGTTAATTGGTTGTCGCAGGTTTTGATGTTTGCGTGGAATTCTGATTTTGTTGAGTTGTGCTTGCTGGGGCGTAGAGGTATTTGAGTGAGTCAAAAGGGTTTGGAAGCTGATGTGAAAGATAATCGCGTCCCAGAACAATTGCGATTGAGGCCTGTTGGCGCCTTTCAGAAGTCATCATTTCTGCAGGGATGTCTTCAACAAGTTGTGCGGGAATAAGTTTGGTGAGCTGGTCGAGAATGAGCGGTTTTTCGCCTTTTGGTCCAGGTTTGTAATAAATGGTGGTTTTCTCCTGGTCGCGATTTTCAGCATTGCCGTAGTAAACAGTACTCATGCAGTAGCGGCTTAGGACCCCGAAAACTTCGTAGGCCAGGCCGGGGGTTTTTGTCCCGTTGAGTATCTGGATGCCTTCGGCTTTTTTGATGGCGGAGGTGTTGTTGAAAACAAAGTTGGTGAAGTCATGGATATAATCGTACTTGTTGCTGGCTGGCAGCATTACTGAGGCGTTGTCAAAATATTCACGGGCGGGAGTGTAAACATAACCTCCGCACTCTGTCGGGTCATCGTTCAGGACGGTGGAGAAAATAGCATCTTTGTTGAAATCTTTTGCTATTTTGGCCATTTCAATGATTTCGCCCAGTGTCAGGTTGGTATCAATACTTTCACTTACAGAATCGTAGATGGCCTTTATTTTACCAGGGTCAGTGAGGATATTAAGGCTGAAAGCTTTTTCCTTGATGG
>JAGOLJ010000036.1 GCA_017994125.1 Candidatus Altimarinota bacterium | reverse complement strand
GCCGTTGACGGTGAGGGAGACTGTGGGAGTAATGATTGATGAATCTTTTGATGAACCGGTTAAACCTGAACCGAAAGCTGAGCCTGCCCCTGAAGAGAAGCCGCGATCTAAACCTGAAATTAAGGTTGTAATGCCACTGGTTGCCACACTAAGACCCGGAGCTCTGGATGAAAAAGAAGCTGTTAATAAAGCGTTTGAAGCTGTCGCCCAGGAAATTAAGGCAAAGGTGAAGCAGGCATTATTAACGGTCGCAAAAGGGGCCTGGAAGGGCATAAAGATAGGAGCGGCAGCAGGGGCTATGCTCTATGCGGGTAATCATCTATACACTAAATGCTCAACAGATAATGACCAGTCACAGCAAGTTGCCAGGGTAACGGCATCTGGCACAGCAGCTGATGAAGGGAAACAACCTTCAAATGCAACGAAAGAGGTGACAAAAGATATCGATGAGGCAAAAGCAAAGAAAACTGTAGATTCAACGCGGGGAGTTAAAATGGAAATTGATCATGCTAAAATACCTGCCGGCCAGAAACTGGCTAAAAATCTGATGGAAAGAGGTGTCTATCCGGAAGGTCTGGAAAAGATGGATCATGCAACAAAACTGCTTTTCATCTTTGGACAGAATCTGACAGATGCGGAAAGAGTTAGAATTAACGGGGTGAGGGACCAATACAACCGTGGCGCCTATGCTGAAGTAATATCGACTTTCCGCGGGAAATCAAACAAGGAAATGTGGGAGATCAATAACAATCCTTCACATCCTTTGTATAGGCAGCTTAAGAATGCCCAGAGCGCTTTAGGGGAACAGGACTGGAACAAGTGGAGCTGGGAAGTAAAAAAACTGACTACTGAAAACGGCAAACTGGTTTTTAAGAAAATGCCCTACGAACAGGTCTATGCGGATGACATGGCTTTCTACAAACTTTGCCGAAATGAGTTTGTTCAAATGGGACTTTACAGCAACAATGCCCAACTGGACGGAAATATGTCTACGTTTGCTTCAAGGCTGGTAATGGCCAGGAATTGGGGACAAGCGGTTTCCAGCAATGCAAATAAAGTTGAAGCCCCTTCTATTCCGGCACCACCGGCAGACCTGTTACAAAGGTCGCCACAAAGTCCGGCTCCGGCAAACAACGGCACTAATGTTGATATGGATGGAGGCGTTGAATTTCCTGAAGGAGGACTTGGATTTAACAAGGCTCCGGCTGGTGAAAGAGAAAATGTTGAAGCGAAATTCTTTGCCACCGCAGAGGAACAGAAGACACTGGATGATGCTTGGGATATGGAAGAAGAATTAACAGAAAACGATATTATCGCGGATGAGCCAGCTAGTGCTGCACAACAGGCAGACGTGCTGACAGCTGATGACATCATTGATGAAACCATGCCGCAAACCGCTCCAAGTAAAACGGCGCAGTTTAGCGACAAAGAAAAAACCTGGTTCGCCGAAGGAGAAGAAATTTCGAAGCAAAATATTAAAGAAGAAAAAGCTAACCGCGAATGGGTGGCAGCCTATCCGGAATGGTTCCCTGATGAACCGCGCGAGGCAAGGCCAGGTTTGCTTTCGAGGGCAGTGTCCGGCATAAAAGGAATGATCTCCCCGCGCGAAAAAACGATGGAAGAAAAGCTGAAGGAACAGGATCTTGCCGAGCGCAAAGCCCAGATTCCAAAGAAGAGTTTTTGGAGAAATCTTGTAGGCTAAATTATTATGCATTTTGGTTTTAGTTTGCATCAGTGTATAATTGCACTGAGGTATTTTTTAAATATAAACAAATGTCAGATAAACACACGCAGGCTCCACGTCAGGGAGCCGCAAAGACTGATCCAAAGAAAAACGGGTTTTCAATTTTCAAACTTGTACTTGGAGCTGTAGCAGCAACCGGAGCTGCAGGGGCCAGCTATTATTATGTGACTCACAAGGAAGAAGTTGATGCCGCCGCAAAAAAGAAAATCAATGAAATGGCCGGAATGCTGAAAGAATCAAAAGCTGAAGTAGAAAAGAAAGTGGCCAAAGTGTGGGGCAAAGTAAGCAAAGATGCCGTGAAAAGCTACAATGATATTCGCACAAACATTCTGAAATCACTGCAGGCGGAGAATCTTGAAAAGCATGGAGAGATGCTAAGAAAACGATATGACGAAATTGTTGAGAAGGTTATCAAGCAAGCAAGAAAATCCGGAATACTTACCCCGGAAGTGGAAAAGAAACTGGAACAAATTTACAAAATGGACTGGAACGATTACCGGATTATTTTACAGGCAGCTTTTAAGGAAGCAAAGAAAGCTGCAGTACAGGTAAAAAATGTGGCCGTGAAACAGGTATCTTCCAAAAAAACAGGAGGTGCCAAAAAGAGCTCAAAGCCGGCAAAAAAGGTGGTTGCCAAGAAAAGTATAAAGAAAGCGGTGAAAAAGACTGGCAAGAGGAAATAATAGCGGCTGGTTATTAATTCGTCCGCTATGAAGACTGAACTTGAAGCTGACGGCAGCCATCAGATTTCAAAAAATTACATCCGGAAATTTCCGCCGGTATTTTATGTTTGCAGAAAGTAATTGAGGCCAGGTGCGAGTGCCGCTCCGATGGCGGCGACGTCCCGTAGCAGGGGCAAAACCTTAAACCGGGGTCTGTGTTTTATGGAGGATTTTTTGCAGTGCGCGATGATCGGGGCAGAATTTTTCAACCATGGCGTGGAAGCGCTTGCCGTGGTTGTGGTGGACGGTGTGAGAAAGTTCGTGGATGACCAGGTAGTCGATGACGGGTAGCGGCATGAAGACCAGTTTCCAGTTGTAGTTTAAATTGTTCTGGCGGGAGCAGCTGCCCCAGCGTGATTTTTGGCTGCGAATAGCGATGCGATTGTAGTGAGTACCCATGGTAGCGCTGATTTCAACAGTGCGTTTTTCCAAATAACGGCGCGCCACTTCGCGAAAGTGTTTTTCAAAGAGGGTTTTGATATTTTTCTGGTAAAGAGAAGAAAGAGGAACTTCCGGCTGGCTATCTGATATTGTGTAGCGGCTGGGTAGGCGCAGGATAATGCGATCAGAAATTTCCAAAAGTGATGGTTTCGATTTTGAAGTTGCGATGATTTCGACTATTTTGGGTATGCCTAAAATGCTTATAACGGCGCCATTTTCAAGCCTGGGGGCGGAGTCTTTACGACGGGAAGATTCATGGAGATGCCTGATGATCCAATCTTTTTTGGAATTGATGATTTCATGGACAGATGCCCTGTTGAACCGGAAGGGCATGATTATCTGAAGACCCTTTTCCGGGTGCACAACCAGACGGACGTTGCGAGCAAGCCGGCTTGTGACCAGCGTAAAATCGACCTGATGATTATCAATAACAACCGATGATTTTTCGGTAGTGCGAAGAGGTCGGCTAAGCGAACGACCAACGATTGTTTTATTTTTCGCTGACGTTAGCTTTGATAAATTCCTGAAATAGTTCCACATTTTCCGGTCTTATTTGCCAGGTAATCTTACCAAAAGAATTGTTTTCTAGCGATGCCAGTTTGTCGCTGATTAAATCCTGCAATTCGGGATCACGGTCATTCCTGGCCAGTTCACTGCGCAGGCCATAAAGCTTATTATGCCATACCATCATTGCATCGCATAATGACCTAAGGAAGGTGCTCCAGCCTTTAAGGATGCTTTCGAACTCGTTATACAGGGCAATTTCTTCGGCGGAGAATTTGCGTGTATCCTGGCCATCGCGGCAGGCAAGATACAGCGCGTAGCGGAAATCATTGAAAAGCGGATTTTTCTTTAATTGGTCATGGCGGACATGAAAATTCTGCAGATTGGCAAGACGTATATACAGCATATCCAAAAACTCTGTCTGATAACTGGTGACTGTCCCTTCCGCATTATCAAGCTGCGATGGCCTGAGGGAGCCAATTGCTGAACTGTGATGCTCTGCAGATGGAGGTTGAGTTGATCCAGTCCTTCTATCTTCGAGGCTGATAACATCAGCGATCTCCTGCTTGGCCGCTGATTGCGTGGATGAAATGTTTTTGCCGGCCACACTGTTGTTGGCCGAGTTGTTGGCTGGCGGTAAGACAGCAAGGCGCGGAAAATTGCTGATGCTGCGTTCACCTGATTGCCGGGGCCCGGGCGGTTCGGGAGTTGAGGGAGTGTTCATCTAAAAGTTATCGAAAATTTGTGTTTCGATTATAGAAAAAAAAGTCACAATGACAAGAGAAATTTTACCCTGAGGGTAAGTGCTATCCTTAGGGTGATTCAGGCGCGGGAAGCAGGGGAGGAAGAAGTCGCAGCCACATGCGCTTTTAACTGTTTCAGTTTTTGATCTTTGTCATTAACCTTTTTCATCAGTAAATTATATAAGATCGGGATAATCAGGAGAGTAAGAAAGGTTGATGTGGATAAGCCAAAAATCATGGTGGCGCCCAAGCCGGTCCAGGTTTCATCGGTGAAGGTAATTGGAATCATACCAATGATGGTACAAATGGATGTTAAAAAGATGGCTTCCAAACGGGATTTAGCAGCATCAATAATGGCATCATGGTATGGTATGCCTACTTTTAAATTTAAGTTTACTTTATCAACAAGAATAATGGCGTTTTTAACGACGATGCCAAACAGGGCAACAAGGCCAATTAATGAAGGGAAAGAAAGGGTTAGCCCGAAAAGTGTCAGCCCGTAGAAAACGCCGGTGACGGCGAGAGGAATGGTAGAGATGGCTAAAACTGCCTTACGGAATGAGTTGAATTGCAGTACCAATGTTGCAACGATTAAGATGGCAGCGACAATCATGGCTCGGAGGATGGAATAAATTGATTCAGTGTTGGTTTCGGTTTGACCACCATAAGCAACTTCATATCCTTGCGGGAGTTTTTCATTTTTTACCTGTTCCTGGAACTGTTTTAATACCTCTGAAGGCAAATATGGTTTTTCAACTCCGGCAGTTACCGAAACGACGCGTTTCTGATCAATACGGCTGATGCTGTTTAAAGAAGATCCTATTTTTATATCGGCAATTTCACTAAGTAAAAAAATCTGGCCACGGCTATTAACCATTTGTAGATTTCTAATCTTATCAATTGTGTCCACAGAGCTTTCTTTGTATTCGGAGCGGATCTGCAGTTCATCGCCGTTCTGAAGTATTTTGGCAACGTCGGAGCCGCTGACGGCGGTGCGGATGACAGAGGCTACCTGTGCCGAGGTGACACCTTTTTGTGACATTTTGTCGTAATCCAGGCTGAAAGTGAATTCACCAGGACTTAAACTGATAGAGGTTTTTTCATTGATAGTGCCCGGGATAGCCGCGGCAATTTCTTTGTAGCGGTTGGCGATTTTTTCGAGCTCTTTGATGTCGTCACCATAAATACGTACTTCAAAGTCGGAACCGGAGGGTGGACCGCTTGCGGCTTCCTGTACTTCAATTTTAGCTCCTTCGATCCGGGAAATGATAGGGCGAAGACGCTGGGCCAGCTCATAGGATTTTTCCACTTTATTGACCGCAGCCGAAACTGGCCTTTGTTTGTAAGGATAGAGATTGATAGCGAGCTGGGCTTTATTGGATTCACCAAGAGAACTGACTGAATTGAGACGGGATGAGTTATTAACGCCTGCATTGCCGATGATTAGACTAAAACTGGAGATGGCCTGTTCCTTAAGCACAATATCCTGCACTTTAAGGGCAATTTCCTTGGTTTTTTCCTTGGCGAGTCCGGCAGCTCCTTCAATGTTTATATACAAGTATTCTGCGTCGGAAGGCGGCAGAAATTCCGATTTTAAAAAGCCGCCCGCAGGTAAACATACTGCCCCGATAAACAGTAAGGCGATAACAGCCAAAATAATGTATTGGCGTGTTTTGCTTTTAAGAATGGAGGCAAGTAAACGTCCGTAATAAGGCAAGATTTTATCCATTTTCACTATGCCGGAAATGGCGCGCGCAAAGAAGCTTTTTTCATGATCAGGAGCCAGATAATGATGGTAGATTTTATCTTTAATCTTGGCCGGATCAGCCAGCTCTTCAATCATAAGTTCTTCATTGCGTTTTAACTTTTCTTTGAGAAAAGTGCGGTAGGCAATAAGTAGGGCAAAGAAAGCGGCGGCAAAAATGACCAACAGGGGGATACCGACGTAGGCCGGTACAGATCCGTTAAATAAAGTGACAATAAGAATGATACAAATGGCTGCAAGCACGCCCAGGATGGCCTGTGGGATAGCCCGTACCATCCTGAAACGTTCCAGGATGATAGCCATGGGGTGATTGATGATAATCGCAATGATAAAAGAAGCTGCCAGTGTAATTGAAACGGTGATGGGAATGGAACGGATGAACTGACCGATGATGCCCGAGGCTAAAAGCAGCGGTAAAAAGGCCCAAATGGTTGTAGCGGTTGTGGTTGTAAGAAGTACCTTGTAATCGCGGAATACTAAAAGAACTGCTTCTTCCGGCGTGAATTTACCTGTCGCCAGGTATTGCTTGGTGGCTTGGACAACGACGATGGCGTCATCAACAAGCATGCCTAAGGAAAGGATTAATGAGAAAAGTGAAAGGAAGTTAATGGTAAGTCCGAATAAATACATCATGCCAAAAGAAGCGCAAAAAACCAGGGGGACAGCCAGTCCGGCTACGAAGGCTTCTTTTAATCCCACAAAAAGAAAAAGAAGAAGGGTGACCAGCATAATGGTAAGAAGGCCGTCATGAACCAGCTGGTCAATGTTGCGGCGAATGTACTTGGAAGTGTCCAGTGTTGTTGAAATATTGATGTTTTGCGGTAGGCGTTCCTGTTTTAATTTTTCAATGGCGACCTTCCCACTATCGATAAGGTCAATAATTGAACTGCCAGTCTTTTTTACTATATTGAGAGTGATGGCGTTTACCGGTTCTTTTCCTGCGTCCGAAAAGGTGTTGAAAATCTGTCTTTCCTGCGCCATTTCCACAACGTCAGCAACATCTTTAAGTTTAATGATTTGGCCGCTGCCAAGTGTAAGAATGCCCATTTCGCGCAAACTGCTAACATTGCCAAGTTTTCCATCTACACGAACGGAATAATTAAAATTGGAGACTTTAACGGTTCCCGAAGGAATGGCGAAATTATTGGCTTTGATGATACTACTGACTGTGTCGGGAGTAAGACCGAAAGTGGCAAGTTTGATTGGATCATAGGAAACGCGGGCCTGATAAACATCACCGCCGCTGATATTTACTTCGCTGGCACCGGGTAATTTTTTGAGTTCGTCCTGGACCATTTCGGCGTATTTGCGCAGGGTAAAGCTGTCATATGGTCCACTTACAACAATTGTCCAAACGGGGCTGCTGCTAAAGGAAATTTCCATAACTGATGGTTCCGACGCCTCTGCCGGCAAATCGGCCTTGGCCTGGGAAACGGCATCACGCAAACGCCGAATGGCGTCTTTTAAATCTTCTTCGGCGCGAAATTCGACGGTGATAGTGGCATAGGAATTTAAAGCGGACGCGCGGATTTGTTTAACCCCGCTTAGGTTGGCCAAGCGTGTTTCCAGCTTTTTAACGACCAGTTCCTCAATGTCTTCGGGTGAAGCGCCGGGAATGGAAACGGAGACAACACCATAGGGAATCTTTACTTCAGGTGTTGATTCCAAAGGGAGCATGGCCAAAGAAAACAATCCCCATAACAACAATCCAATTACAATTAAAACCGTGATGCGGAAATTGTTGATAAAAAAGTTTAAAAAGGTCTTGCCGTCTTTTGGCCTGAATTGAAGCTGTTTAAGATAAAGCGAATCGGAGCTTTCATCTTCGCTCCCGGTACTGGCCGGCTCCCGGTGCTGGTCGGCTCCCGGTGCCGAGCTGCGTGTGCTTTCAGGTTTGTCGTGAAAATTTTCCATGTTGTGTATTAATTACTAGCTGAGGGCGGAAACCTGAACCTTTTGGCCTTCCGTGAGATCTTTGGCTCCATCAACTATAACCTGATCAGCAGTTGAAAGTCCGTCCAGAACCTGTACCTGCGAACCCATGATGTTACCAAGCTTAATGTCTTTCTTTACGGCGACTCCGTTCTGAATAACGTAAACGTATTGTTCCTCGGTGCCGATAATCACGGCATCAAGAGGGATGGTGATGGTAGATGAAACGCCGGTGTTAATTGTGCCACTACTTCCTAAACCGGTGTTTTCACCGCTACCGGCCTGGCCGGAAATCAGGTTGGTGATTGCCGGAGGATCCTGAGTGCCTACGGGAATGCGGGCAGCCATGGTCTGGTTGGGGCGGAAGAAAATCTTTGGCAACCGCAGTGAAACCGTAACCAGTTTGGAAGTGCTGTCGACTAATGGGGAAACACTTACTACAGGTACATTAATGTAGCGTCCACCAATTTTAACCTGGCCGACGGAATTGGATTTGATACGTGAAGCTGATTCCGCATCGACACCTACTTTAAGTTCATAGGCCCCCGGATTAATAACGCTGGTGACGGCTATTTGCGAACTAACCAAATCGCCCACGCTAACGGTAACATCACTGATGATGCCATCGATAGGTGCTTTTACCCATAAGGCTTCCTTCTGTGATTTAGCGAGCT
The DNA here is from genome assembly GCA_017994125.1 of Candidatus Altimarinota bacterium. Lineage (GTDB taxonomy): Bacteria > Patescibacteriota > Gracilibacteria > UBA1369 > UBA1369 > JAGOLJ01. The sequence goes on along the minus strand of JAGOLJ010000036.1, from coordinate 1,146 downwards.
GGACATTAAGATCTGCGAGTGTGACTGCGGCCTTAGCCTGGGCAAGTTGCAGATTATTTTTAATTTTGGCTGCCTGTACACCAACTTCGGCCAGTTTAACCGGATCGGATGATGTTCCATCCAGGCCTAATTTCTGACTGGCGCTGACCTGGTTCATGTCCAGGACATCACGCTGGGTGGTGGTGGTTACTATTTGCCCTTCGACCTGATTTTCAAGCAGGCCAAAGCCCTGCATGGCGCTTTGGTAACCGTACTTTGCTGTATCAAGCTGGGCATAAAGATCATTGATTTTAGTGTCGAGTTCGGCAAGTTTGGCAGCATATTCCGCGGCGATTTTCTGGCGCGATGTTTCATCGGCGGCCGAAGCGAGCTGCGCGTCACGCATTACCTCAACGCTGTGGCGGGAATTTTCAAGCGCGTCGATTCCGTTTTTAAGCTGATTTAACCCGTATTCAATTTTTAATAAATCCTGCTGATTTTTTTCTACAGTCCGATCAAGTGAATCCTGGATAATGGCATATCCTTCATCCAAGCCCATCTTATTGCGATCAATAATCGCGAGATCGGTGTAGGTACCGTCCAGGGAATGCTGGGCACTTTGCAGCTGAAGTTCCGCTGCCTTTAGAGAGGCGGCATTGCCGTCAACGGTGGCAGCAAGCGCTTTTTGGGCTGTGGCTAAATTGGTTTCGGCAACCTGGGTTGAAATTACGGTGGCGTGCGAACGACCATTGGTGCCGCCTAAAACCATAAGGACGTCACCAGCTTTTACCCGGTCACCTTCTTTAACATTGATAGCGACTACCTGTCCGCTGGTCTGCGGAATAATCTTTACCTGCTCTTTGGCTTTAACCGTGCCCAATGCGTCAATAAAGTAGGTATCATTCAGCTGTGCCGAATTAACAGTAACTTTTGTTGCCTGCCCGGCTTCGTCCCGCGACGGGTTTGCCGTGCTGACATTGCTGGCGCTTTCAGTTTGGGTTTCCTGCTGGGTTTGAGACGCATCGAGAGATGGCTGAAACCACGGTAACTGGTCGCGGAAATAATAAATGCCGCCTCCAATTCAAGCGACGACAATAAGGGGGATTAGGCAATTTCTGATTCTCATGGGCTTTTCTTAATTTTATTCACAAGGGAAGGATTCTAGCG
>JAGOLJ010000035.1 GCA_017994125.1 Candidatus Altimarinota bacterium | reverse complement strand
ATATCATACAGAATTATCTTACTTGGATTTTTATGGGTAACGGCAACAACGTCACTTGGACTCTTAACTGCCTGCCCATCCAACGAAAGAATAGCATCCCCCGCCATCAACCCTGCTTTTTCAGCATTGGAACCGGTATACACATTACTGACTACCACTTTATCGCTCTTAGGCAGCGTAACCTGAACAGCCACAATTTTTTCTCCTCTAAGAACCATATATTCCAACTTTTCCGCAGTCGCTATGGTGTTGAAAAAATCTTCTACAAAGTAAATTTGCTGACCATTTAAGCTTAGAATGATATCCCCAGCCTTCAGTCCTGCCGCCTCGGAAAAAGATTTCACCTTCACATCCTTAATGGCGACTCTTGGCAACGGCACCGTTTCATAAAAAGAAAGTCCAATAGGTTCAGTAACTCCCACCTTATATTTCAATGAAACTTTCTTCTCATCCCTTGCCACATTAACCACGACCGGCTCATCAATTGCCTCCTTAAGAGCAGACTTTACCGATTCCACATCTAAAGCCACTTTACCATTTACATCTAAAATCCTATCACCAAGCATTATTCCAGACTTGGCCGCAGGCCCATCAACAGTAATATCCTTTACCATAATACCCGGCAAAGTCACCACCTGCCCGGAACTGATCCCGGAAAGCACATCATCACCGTTTAAAAGCAGTGGCTTAATACCAACGATAAATCCAACTGTTAAAAGCAAAACGGCCAGGATAAAATTCATGGTCACCCCTGCAACAATCACCAAAAACCTCTCCCTCATCGACTTACCAATAAAACTATTCTTATTCTTAAGCAGTTTCAGATCGCTGGCATCTTCCCCCAAAAGCTTAACAAAACCGCCGAATGGAACAGCGTTGATAGACCAGATTGTATCACCTTTTTTAACTCCCCAAATCCTTGGAGGTAAACCAAAACCAAACTCTTCAACTTTTATGCCCACCATCCTGGCCATAAAATAATGGCCTAATTCATGGATTAAAACCAGTACAGAAAATATGAGAAAAAAAACTATAGCAGTAAGAACAAAATCCATGTGCTTATCTTAAAAATAATTAAACTTAAACCGTCATAATATCCTTTTCCTTGTTTTTGGCCATCGTTTCAATATCCAGATTCACCTTATCCACCTTATCCTGCAGCTTCTTTTCAAAAGTATGCAATTGGTCCTCAGAAATTTCTGCCGATTTCTCCTTGGCCTTCAGCTGGTCAATAATTTCCTGGCGCACACGTCTAACATCAATCCTTGATTCTTCCGCCATTTTCCCAACTACTTTGGAAAGATCCCGGCGCCTCTCTTCTGTCAGCGGAGGCAAATTTAAACGAACAACAACTCCATCATTAGTCGGAGCAAGATTCAAATCAGAATTTCTAATAGCTTTTTCAATATCCCCCAAAATACCTCTATCCCACGGTTGGATCTGAACAGTCTTGGCATCAGGAATTGAAATTCCCGCCAACCCCTTAAGTGGCTGCTTTGTCCCATAAGCCTCAACCTGCAAGTGCTCAACTAAAGCTGCTGACGCACGGCCAATCTGAAGATGTGAATATTCAGAAGCCAAGTGCTCAAGCACTCTCTTAAATTCAGCATCGGCGTTTTGCATTAATTGTTCAGACATATTTTTTTAAATATAAATTAATAATTAATTAATAAGGGTACCCACAGCCTCACCTTTTACAGCCTTAGCTATATTCCCCCGTTTTTTTAGATTAAAAACAACAATTGGCATTTTGGCTCCGCTGCAAAGCGAAATCGCCGCTAAATCCATAACCTCAAGTTCACGTCTTAAAACCTCATCATAGCTAAGCTTCTTGAAAGATTTTGCATTCTTGAACCTCATTGGATCCTTATCATAAACATAATCAACTTTCGTCGCCTTAAAAATAGCATCGCACTCAAGTTCCAGCGCACGCAGCGCTGCCGCAGAATCTGTTGTAAAAAAAGGACTACCTGTCCCGCCGGCACAAATAATAATCTCTCCATCCTCCAGCTCATCAATCGCCTTATCACGTATATAAGTCTGCAAAACCACTGGCATCTTTATCGCCGACATCGCCCGGGCCTTTACCCCCATCTTATTAAAAGCATTGGCCATTGCCATTGAATTCATAACCGTAGCCAGCATTCCCATGTAGTCGGAATGGACTCTGTCCAACCCTGAATCCTTAAAATCACGATATCTCCAGAAATTTCCGCCGCCAACCACTATCGCAAGCTCCACCCCCAGCTTCTTCACTTCCGCAACCTCTTTACACAGAGAATCGAGATAGTCAAAATCAATTCCTTCACCTTTGGCCCCACCCAGCACTTCGCCAGACAGTTTCAAAAGGATCCTCCCGTATTTAAGCTTGGACTTTGCCCTCATGCTCTATTGGTTAGAAAAAAAGATATAAGTAAGCACTACACCAATCGCAATCCCGACCAGGAAAACCAAAGGAATTTTTTTCTCCTCCACCCGATCCTGGGAACCGGCAAGTTCAGTGAGCAGATTAGAGCTCATTGTAATTTCCTCATCCACATTTGCAGCAACCACCTCTTTAAAATCCCTGCTGGCAACCAGGTTAACAAACTTCCCAAACTTCACCCTGACAGTATCTTTGGGCATAACTTCCTGAAGTATTTTGTCAGTTGCCGCAGCTATGGCGTCATCATCATTATCAGCTTCAATCGAAGATATCCCACTCCTGGAAGGACGAAGCCCTGACTTAGCCGAATAAGAGGGTCTTAACTGCACTGGCTGCTCTTCATCAACTTTTTCAATATGGAAATTCACCACTTCCTGCTGGTTTAAGGAATCGACTTTAGGCATATCTTCAGTAGTTAATTTATTTACAACAAAGGAATCCGTGGCCAACTCGGAAACAACACTTTCATCTTCCACATCAAGCGAACCGACTACAACCGGATGTTCATCCTCCGTTAAACGGCGGACAACTACCGGAGCCGGCTCAATATCGCGAAGATAAGTGCGTTTAGTAAAAGACTTTCGCTTTAGGGCCTTTTTCTCCTTACCGACCTGTTTGGATTTACTCTTTGCCATAACTAAAAACAAATATACCACAAAGCCATAAAAACTAAAAAGCGATATTTGAAAATTTTTACATATAATCTTGTACTGTCACTAATATTCAGGTATAAAAAAGTCTAAAAATTTTGATTTGAAATGAACACTCTTCCCTCCCCAGAAGACTCTGTAAAATCAAGCAATAGCCACGAACTGGACCAGATCCTCCTTCAAACGCTCCCTCTGGAATCAGATAAACAGAAAGCAGCAATCCAGATTGTAGACAGCATTCTTCGAGACCGCTACGGCTTCACGGATTTTTTTCTGTTTGAGAGGGAAAGAGAAAAACTGATCAGAAAATTACACCTGTTGCTTGAACAATTCCCGGGCATTAATCTTAAAGACAAAATCATTGTTGATCTTGGATGCGGAAACAACGGAGGCACTGCCGAAAACGCTGACTTTGACAGCCGCTACCAACCCTGGTTCTGCCGCATCCTCCAAGAGCTTGGCGCCAAACCAATCGGCATAGACATGGGAAACCTGGATGGCGAACCTTTTGAACATTTCCAGGAAGATCTTGCCGCTGAATCTCCACTCAAGACATTGCCTCCTCAATACGCAGATGCTGTTTTTGCCGATGATTTCTACCATTCCCCCCAGCTTATCGAAATGAAAATTCAGAATCGGTCCCTCGATATCAGGAATCTAAGACAAAGAATCTTTCCGGCCATAAAAAGAGTACTTAAATCACATGGTTTCTATGTAGAAAACGATCTAGTCCAGCCCAACTTATACAACTCCTTTTACGCAAGCGAACTCGACCACGAATCTTATTGTCAAAAACTTTCAGCCAAATATCTTAAAAAACTTAAGGGCAGCCCGGAAAGCGACATTCACACCATCTCCATGGAAATAGCCAGGCTTGTCTTCCCCTACATGATGCGAGAACACCACTTTGCCCCCACCGAAGAAAACGCCATGAAAATCGAATCTGTATGCTCCTCCACCCTGTACGCCCTATCCAAATATCTTAATGAAACCATCTTCACAGATTCAACTATCGTAGAACTACATGAAAAAGATTCACGCATGAATGAGCCCTGGGCTGGCCGGTTTCTTGAAATGCTTGGCATCCCGGTCGATCTGATTCAAGTGATAGATAATGAGCCTCAAATAGCCACTTACCATCACTGCCGAAACCAAAAAGCTGACGCTGTCATCGCCCTGCATCTGCCATTTGCACCTCCACCATCGGAACAAAATAATTACCAAAAACCGGAAGAACCGGATACCCCGCATAACATCAAGACAATGCTAAAACAACCGGGTGGGGTTATCATCAGAAGAAATTATGGCGGCATCATCTTCACCCTCACTCAATAAATCTATTTGAGCCCCAACACCTGGTAACCGTATTTCTCTACATCATCCTTGGACCAAAAATTAAGATCCTTGGTCTTAACCACAAAGGTTACCGTTTTTTCAATAGTACGGCCGGTATAAGTACGGGTAAAAGGATCCCATTCCTTAAGGTAAAGGATATCTCCTGATCTACACTCGAAATCCGCTAACCTCACCTCGTAATTCTTATCCCCATCCAGAATTTTCTGGAAATATTCGGGCCAGACTTTCTTTTCTATGCGCATACTTGGTTGCCTAAATTATCACACCTAATTTAAGCCATTTCCTGAACCAGCACAACTGTATTACCGCTTAGCGCTATTTACAGCGTCTATCTGCCTCATCAACTCCGCTATTTTAGCGTCAATCTGTGGAGGTAACTCCATTTCCAAAGAATTACGGCACATACAACAGGAATTTTCAAAACCAGCCATCGCCTCAGCTCCAATAATCTGAATAGCCAAACTCTTAATCTGATTTAATCCAAGCCTCATAACCCTATCCCGCGGAACATAAAAAGCCGTCTGCCCGTGAAAACGCCCAATCCCATATTCACCCACCAGAAGCTTCTCCAGCGCATATCCCGGTTCTTTGGGAAGGTCTTCCTCACCTTCAACATGCGCATCCGCCCCCATCTCATTAATCATCCCGATCAACTCCTCGGCCTGTTTTCCAGATCCCTGGGGCAACATCACAAAACATGCTTCGGAATTACTCCCATATTCCATCTTAGGCGCAAACTGGACATCTTCACCATAAACCTTCTTCACTAAAATACGAATCCCCTCAATTCCCAAATCCAGAAAAGTTTTTCGCGGGACAAACAAATAAGACTTAACTTCCACCTTCTTTACACAAAGCTCCCCCTCAGACTTTTCGGCAGAGGACTTTTCCGGACTACTCATATTGGAAAAAATTACAAATAAAATTGATAGAACCCGTTATAACACTTACCTACTCAAAGCGCAATCCACTAATTGTTTTTAACCTTCAAGAAAACTAAAAGACCGGCTGCTCTTTACTGCAACCGGCCTTTTTAAACCTTTAAAATTGTAACTTTCCTATTCTATCTTTACATCTCCATACCCATTCCCCCCATACCGCCTGCCCCATGGGCATGAGCTTCCTTTGGTTCAGGGATTTCGGTAATGGCAGCCTCCATCGTCAAGGAAATTCCGGCAATCGAGGCAGCGTTCTGCAATGCTGAGCGGGTGACCATCTTGGGATCAATAATCCCGGCCTTCACCATATCCACAAATTCATCCTTAGCAGCGTCATAACCAAATCCTGCTTTCTGATCCAACACCTTTTGTTCAATTACAGCACCATCCTTGCCCGCATTTTCAGCGATCTGTCGCAGCGGCCAGCTTAAAGCTCGCTTTACAATTTGAACACCTGTAAGTTCATCAGCGTCACCATCAAGTTTATCCAAAACTTTTCCGGCAAGCAGCAGGGCCACTCCACCTCCTGGAACAATTCCTTCACTAACCGCGGCCTTGGTAGCAGCCACAGCATCTTCAATGCGATGCTTTTTCTCTTTAAGTTCAGTTTCCGTGGCAGCACCAACCTTGATAACACCAACGCCGCCGGCCAATTTTGCCATCCTTTCAATAAGCTTCTCACGATCAAAATCAGAAGAAGTCTTTTCCATCAACACCTTAATCTCGGCAATTCTGGCCTCAATATCTTTCTTCTTTCCTTTACCTTCAACCAGGATCGTCTTATCTTTATCAGAAATCACCTTTGCGACTTCACCCAAATCAGACAATTCAGCATTCTCCAGCTTCAGGCCAATCTCTTCCGTAATAACGCGACCACCAGTCAAAGCAGCGATATCCTTTAACATCTCCTTTCTGCGTTCACCATAAGCAGGAGCTTTTACCGCCAACACATGGAAATTACCGCGAAGTTTGCTTAATACAAAGGTAGCCAAAGCTTCACCCTCAACCTCTTCGGCAATAATAACCAGCTTCTTCTGACCAGCCTGATCCAGTTTCTCAATAATCGGAATCAATTCCTTAATTGAGCTCAATTTCTTGTCTGTAATAAGGATCTTCACATCCTCATAGACAGCCTCCATTCTTTGAGGATCAGTAACCATGTATGGTGAAATATAACCGTTATCAAAACTCATTCCCTTTACTACTTCCTTTTCCAGCCCCATTGTCTGTGACTCCTCAACAGTAATAACGCCGTCGTTGCCCACCATTTCAATCACATCGGCAATCAACTTGCCAACCTCTTCATCCTGCGCCGAAATTGTCGCAACCTGGGTAATCATCTCTTTACTGTTACCCACTTCAACCTTGATCTTATCAAGCTCCTCAACAATTTTCTTCACTGCTTTATCCATACCCCTTTTCAGCTGCATTGGATTGGCCCCGGCGGTAACATTGCGGTTACCTTCATAAATCATGGCATGGGCAAGTATAGTTGCAGTTGTGGTACCGTCACCTGCAACATCATTGGTCTTGGTCGCCACTTCACGCACCAGCTGTGCGCCCATATTTTCATACTGATCCTTAAGCTCAATTTCCTTAGCTACAGTAACCCCATCTTTTGTAATCATGGGAGCCCCATATTTCTTTTCAATAAGGACATTGCGGCCCTTTGGTCCCAAAGCTGCAGCCACTGTCTTGCTTAGCTGGGCAACCCCGGAGATTAATTTCTGCCTGGCATCGTCCCCAAATAAGATCTGTTTTGCCATAGGTATTTCGGTTAATGATTATTTTTAAATATTTATTAAAGATTCGCTCTTAATTGTAAGCCGACTATTCAAGCACAGCCAATACATCTGACTGGTTTAAGATAAGAAGATCCTTTCCATCCAGTTTAACCTCAGTTGGTCCATATTTTGTAAATAAAACTGTATCCCCTGCCTTCACTTCCATGGGAATAGTTTTTCCATTATTATCAAACCTTCCCGGTCCGGCATATAAAACCTTTCCTTTCTGTGGACGTTCTTTTGAAACCGTATCCGGAATAACCAGCCCTGCTGCCGTAGTTTCAATCTCTTCAATCGGTTCAACTACTAAATGATCCGAAAGCGGACGCATTTTGGAAAGTTTTTTATCCATCATAATTATAGAGTGTTACGAAATAAAAAATTTTCTGGAAACTAAATAGCACTCAAAATAGTTGACTGCTAATCTCATTATAAATTTAGCAGTCACTAAAATCAAGTGCCAGATTTCGTCTTTACTCCTCCTCTTCCTCAAAAACAATTGTCACGTCTATCCCTGCCGGCGAAGGAGTCAACGTTAACTTATATTGATCATCCACTGTTCCCCTTAAAGCGTCTTCAATACTGGTATAAGACTTTCCTTTACTACTATCAGCCAGATTAAAACCAACTGACGACCGTGACCGCCCAAACATCGAATTATTCCGAAGTGCTGCATATTCACTCCAGTCCGGGAGCGTTTTTGCCAGAATCTCCCTAAAAACAGCATTCCCACCATAAGAAACAGGCGGTGTCGTTTCCGCAAAAGCCACAGCAGCCTGTGGAACCGTGTCCTGAATCTCATAAGTCCATAATTCATTTATGGCAGGGCCAAAATTATAAGCCGGAGTATCCTGTCCGTTAAAAAACTGGGTAGTCCAGGCATAAATATCGCGCTCATCCACAACCTCATCACGCTGAGGCTTAATCGCCATAATCCTGGTATCAACATTATCACTATCTCCCGAATTGGCTTTAATTAAAGGCAAAGGTGGCGTCATCCCCGGTGAATTCAATCCTGCATCTTCCCAGGCACGGTCCTCCGACAATGAAAGGCGAACCCTTCTGACAACACTATCAATAACTTTCATTACCGGCATACCGGTTTCCTTTGCTATCCTTTCGGCGCTTGTCCTCAAGGATCTGGCCAATAAATCCAATTTTTGATCTTTTATCTGCTCGCTAATTAAAATCCTTTCAAGACCATCGCCCTCAGAACGTGCTGCCATAAATCTGAACAATTAAAAATAAATAGTGCAATAACGTATTCAGAAAAAAGCCTAAAGTCAACCAATGCAATGATTGATTCTTTGACATATTTAATCTAATATATTTTTGTATATTTACCATCTCAGTTACCCCAGCCAATGCAACACAGTTCCGACAATGCCGCTCAGCCAAATGAATTAAACGAATCACCCGAAATCTCGGAATCACATATACGGACTAAATACGGGCCCAAAACAGACCAACCCGCCGGCAGCTTCAACCATATTTCAGATATTGAACGGGAAGTTTTCGCTGATTTTGCAGGATGGGATAAATCAGTAGCACCTGCCGCGTCAGAAAAAAAAGAAAACATCGAGATTCCCCGCCAAAGATTTTGCACAATTACTGATATCCATGGAAACCCCAAAGCCTTCATCCATAGCCTTGAAGAAGCCGGACTAGCCAGAATCAATGATGATCTAAGCTTTCAGCTAACCAAAGAAGGATTAAAAACACCTATTATCATATCGGGTGACAGCATTGACAGAGGGCCCCAATCCCTCAGGGTCCTGGATATTATGATGCACCTTAAAAGGCAGGGGGCACACATTAACGCACTCGCCGGAGACCATGAAATCATGGCCCTGCTTGCACTGGACTCAGTCTCAATGGAAACAAAAGAACCTCACTTTCTCAAACTTTTAAACAAACTGACTCCACAAGTCTCCCCCTCCAGCCCAACCCCCATTGAAAACCTGGATAAACTTCTGAAAGAAGAAGCCCGAAAAAAAGAACACCAAGATCATCAGCTTGCTCTTTATGACGCAGGAGCCTTTCTGCAATGGTACGTCCGTGGCGGCCATGCTTTACTGGAAGAGATAACTCACAAATACTTCGGCAACAGAAGCAACGTCAAATTTAACGACATTCTAAAAAAAGCCAATGAACTTTTTGGAATTAATGGTGTTTATGGTAATTTTCTGCGTGAAATGCCTTTATTCGGACAAATCGACGACATCCTGCTGATTCATGCCGGACTCGATGACACGTGGGCACAAATACTGGAGACTAAAGGGATTGAAGGAGCAAACGACTACTATCACGACATCATGAACAACGGCAACTACGACTTTCTGGTTAATGGACCATTGGCTGAGGCTGTCTGGAAACGCGGGCATGAGATCTCTCCATATGCAGCAAAAGTACTCAAAGGACTTGGAATCAGCACCATCGTCCGCGGCCATGACCGTATGCGTGATGGCATCCAAAAACATTACGCCGTAAACGGCATAAACATCATTAATAATGACACCGGAATTTTGCATACCGGCAAAGGAGGAACCATCATCCATCCGGATGGATCAATAAAATGTTTTTCAGCGCACTCTGCCAAAGAACAGCGGACTTTATTTAAATTACCGGCTTATACCAGGCCTCAAAACAGAAAAGAAATCGCTGCATAAAAAGCGCCATTCAAACATCAATGGCCATTTGACCAGATAGACAACCATCCAGCCTAAAAATCCTATATTATTTTTTCTGCGTAGCAATATCGTACGCTTTTTTACCAGCCCACATCGCCAAACTTCCCCCCGGAAAAAAATTTGCCACCTCTTTGGCAAAATCATAAAGATCACCCGCCGTAAAAGAGTTAACCAGACGGTCAGTTAT
>JAGOLJ010000034.1 GCA_017994125.1 Candidatus Altimarinota bacterium | reverse complement strand
TCCCGCGACGGTTTTGCCGTGCTGACATTGCTGGCGCTTTCAGTTTGGGTTTCCTGCTGGGTTTGAGATGCATCGAGAGATGGCTGAAACCACGGTAACTGGTCGCGGAAATAATAAATGCCGCCTCCAATTAAAGCGACGACAATAAGGGGGATTAGGCAATTTCTGATTCTCATGGGCTTTTCTTAATTTTATTTACAAGGGAAGGATTCTAGCGTTTCAAAGCCCAGTTGTCAAAGGTAAATTATGTTGTAAAATGTTGCTAATGTGATCTTTCTTTAATGAGTTTTTTTACACGGTTTACTTCCATCTGATATACAATATTAAGCTCACGGGCAATAGCCAGGATTTGGCCGGTTGTATAAGACTTTATCTGCTCTTCCCAGTTCTTTGTATCCAATTTGTAGCGCGCCATTGCTTTAAAAAAAAGGTTGCGCATGTTGCTTTTATGCTCGGCCCATTCATCATCGGAAAGGTTTTTTAGGGAGTCTTTTTCAAAAACGCTGGCTACGTTATAAAAAGAAAAATGTAAAATAACTTCTTTGAGTTTCTTTTTGGCGAATTTGAAACTGCCTTTAGTTTCGGAGCCGGTTAAGGTGCGGGTGCTATCTTTATCGATACCCCGTTCGTAAGCTGTATCAATATAAGGGACACGTGCTGAAGGAGGTGGCGGCGTTATGGAAAAATTAAACCCGGGGCGGCTGGAGGGTGAAGTGACAGCTGCAGTATCGCGCTGTATTCCTTGAGCAATATTCCAGCGTTTGATAGCTTCGGCACGTTCACGTTCCTGAATTGCAATCCTTTCCTGCCGGGCTTCTTCACTTAAAACAGGGGATTTACCTGAAACCGGAAATTCATCCTGTGGCTTTTTCATAAATACAAATTAAGGGGAGTAATATAAGGAACAGCCGGTTTGATTGTCAAACAAAAACCCCCGGGGTTGGTCGGGGGGCGGACAGGTACAAACCTCTCAACCAACGGAGGAACCGAAGGTTTCGATGTCTGTACCTGTCCGTTATGAAAATCGGGCACAAAAAAACCCGATGTTACTCGGGTTTTTCTTGTTACGCTTCGTGCGTGGTGTGTTATTTCATTTCGACCTTGGCACCAGCTGCTTCGAGGGCTTTCTTGATTTTTTCGCCTTCTTCGCGTGGAATACCTTCCTTTACTGGCTTTGGTGCGCCGTCAACCAGGTCCTTGGATTCTTTGAGTCCGAGGCCGGTGGTTTCGCGGACAGCCTTGATGACGTTGATTTTCTGTGCGCCGCCATCGAGGAGGGTTACGGTTACAACTGCGGAAGCTTCTTCAGCTGGAGCGGCTGCGCCACCTGCTGCTGGAGCTGCGCCTGCCATCATTACTGGAGCGGCTGCGCTAACCCCGAATTTTTCTTCCATAGCCTTTACCAGGTTTGCGAGGTCAAGAACGGAAAGTTTCTCAACCATTTCAAGGATTTTTTCTGCATCCTTGGAGAGTTCTACGTCTGCCATTTTAAGTTTGGGTTAAAAAGTAAGTATAAATATATATTGTTATGCTTGTTTCTTGTCGCGGACGGCGGCCATGGCGTAAACAAATTTGCGCATGACACCAGAAAGTACACCATGTAATCCATAAAGAGGTGACTTGAGCGATCCGACCAGTTTGGCCAAAAGCTGTTCTTTGGATGGGAGATTGGCCAGTTCTTTGGCCATTGCCTTGCTAAGGAGTTTGCCTTCGGCAATACCGCCAAGGATCTGGAGCTGTTCGGCTTCTTTGGTGTAGTCGTTTAAGACTTTGACCGGTACGACGACATCGTCATAACCGATAGCTGCACCGACTGGTCCGGCCAAAATGTCATCCGGAACTTCGGGCAGGTTGTTCTTTTTGAGCGCGATTTTGTAGAGGGTCTTTTTGGCCACTACATAATCCACTCCGGCTTCGCGCAGTTTCTTGCGCAGCGTGCCGAGCTTTTTAACGGGCATGCCGCGATAGTCTGAAAAATATACAGCCTTGGCCCGGCTGAATTTCTCTTCCAGCTTCTTGAGCACGTCCGCCTTTTTTGCTTTGGTGACTGCCATGAGAAATAATTAAGAATTAAGAATTGATAGTATTTTAAGCGCACTTCGCAAAAGCTCCGTGCGTCATGGACGGGGGCAAACAGGTCGACACAAAAACAAAAATGTTCGTATGAAGATTCCGGTATTGTTTGTCTCGGCAGGTTTTATGGGTCCTCTTGATTGGACGCGCACCTGCTGTCTATGACGGTTATACTGTAGCAAAGGGTTGGCTGGATAGTCAAGGGGCTGAATTATTTGCTTTTAAGCCCCGAATAAGACCTGGACAGTTGTTGAATTGATGAGTCGCTGTTGACCAGTTCTACAAATTCGATGGGGATTACCTGGACCTGCAGGCCGAGGTCCTGCACGCGTTTTTTTACTTGTGCGAGGTTGGAGAGAGGTACCTGAATGTGGGTGAAATTTTGCGGCGGGATGATGCTGTCGGTGCGTTGTTCGTACATGCTGATGGTTTTGTATTTGATGGGGAGCAGATTGATGTCTTTATTGTTGAATCCGATGATCACGGGGAAGTTACCTGGGATGGTTGATTTTGCCTTTTCCAACGCCCTGAAAGCGCCTAGTCCGCCGATAAATTTGTCATCGTTGCGGAAGCTGCGCGTCCAAAAGCGGGAATCTTTGCCTAGCTCCTGTTTTTCCTGCAGGGCGTCAGGATCGCCGCTCCATCTTTTCAATTTTTTTTTCGCGACCGTTTTTACATAAAGAGGATCAGTTACCGCATTGACCGCCATGCGAGTTAAAAGCAGGCGTATCCAGAAAGCGCGGGAACCGTATTCGTAAGCAAGATTCTCGCCTTCAGACAGAAAACAACTGGCATAAAGACGGGCATAGACCTGTAACTGGGTGAATGATAATGAACGTTCGGCCTTGGTCCAGTTTTTGTTGAACAGATCATACTGTGGAATAAGGCCTTCGGTTAAAAATGCGCTGAGTGAATCTTTGATCTCAATTGAAGTGCCATTATATTTTTCGGGGTAATGTTTGGCGCCGGTACCGTGGAAAAAATCAGTGCCCTGCAATATTTTGATGATTTCATCTTTTTGCTCTTCAAATTGGGTGCGGACTTCCGGATCGGCCAAAAACTGTTTTTTATCATAGTCGCCCTTGCCCTTGTTAAATAGCTCCAGACGCGTTTTAAGAAAAAGTTCCCGTCCGCTTTCGAAGTCATTATAGATAAGCATAGACCGTTTTTTAACACCTTTCTGGCATTAAGTCAATATTGCTGTTGTTTAGATTAGCCATATATGTAAAAAAGGGGGGAAGATTTGGCAGATAGTGTAGAAATTTAAGGGGCATAAATACTTGACTTGGCCGTTCTAATATGTTATTAATTTATTCCTATCAAGAATTAAATTTGGTAGGTTTATAAGCAACTAACCCAAAAACTCTATGGATACTATGGCAGCAAGCGCAGGCGGAGGAGGTGGGATGGACGACTACGGCAGGCAAAGCCTGACCTGGAACCAGAGAGATTTTATGAAGCAGGTTAAAGGGTTCCCGGGTGAGATTTTCAAATATGCCGCCACTAAACCAAAAGACGCCATGAAGGCGGGACTGTTGCTTTTCCTGGCACCATTTATACTGTTAGCAACCCCTGTCATATCCCTGATCGCCGCGACAACCAATATTAACGTAGCCAGGGTTTTAGCTCCTGCTACCGGATCAAAATAAGCCTGAAACCGGCCTTTACAGGTCTAGTTGATATCAAATGCCCTTTTTACGCTTTCACTTACTTTGCGCCTAATGGGGGTAGTTTTGGCTGTTACAGCGGCTATCTTGTGTTTTTTCTTCCAGGCTTCAATTGCCATCAAATGAATTTCATTGATGTGGTGGACCAGATATTCCAGAGCATACAGGTATAAATGAGGATCCTGTTTTGGGAAAAAATGCTTTAACTGTCTTAATTTAAAGCCCGGATCTTTCTTCCATTCCCTGAATTCCTGGTTGGCCTTGGCCTGAACAAAATCTTTTTGATGGTCATCCGGCATTTCATCGGCCAGATGGAATTCAAAATAGAGCTGGATGGCTTCCTGCTTGATTTCATTGAGTGGCAGTTCCTTTGGTTGCTGTACTCCCTTAGATTGCGGTTTGTCTGACATCTTTAAAATTGTTAAACATTAAATCTTATTATTATAGCACATACATACAATAAATTAAATGAGTGGTTATTACGGATTCCCTAAAGGATGGTTGATTTTGACTTTGGAAAATGTTACAAGTTCTGTCCTTTAAAGGTGATAAATAATTAACTGCAATGAATAAAATGCCCAAGGAACACTTTCCGGAGCAGCTTATACTTCAAAGATATGAGCGAAACCTGTTCAAAAAGCCTTTGCATGTATTACTCCAGAGCCTGGAAAGAGCGACCGCGGACCAGGTAAGGCGTTGTCTTAGCGGGAACGCCTCCAATTATCTGGCGAATGTTTTTAGTGAGGAAGCCGGGAAAGTTCCCGAAACGGACTTTACTTCATTTGAAAAAGGGCGGGTCGAATTTTACAACGGTAATTATCCTGCAGCCTTACTTGAACTGACTAAGGCCTATGAAAGCGGTGAAAAAAAAGCGGCCGGCTTTATTGGCAGCATCTATTTGAATTATTATGACGATTTTGATAAGGCGATGCCTTTTCTTACTGAAGCCGCGGCGAACGGAGATGTTGAACTGTATGGAGTAATCGGTGAATACCTGGAACAAAAAGAAAAGGTTATGGAAGCTATCGGGTATTACGAAATGGAGGTCAAAGCGGGCACTCTGCAGCATTATAAAAACCTGGGGGAATTGTATGAATGTACCGATCAGCCAGCCAAAGCCGCCGACCTTTACAGAAAGGCTTTTGAAGCGGGAAATGACGATGCTTTTTATCTGATGCTCCACATTCACCGGGAAATGGGAGATGAAAGGGAATTTTTAAATGAAATCCTGCAGACGTCAGATGAAAGCAAAAAAAGAGTTATCCAGTTTTTGAAGGGCGGTTTTTTATATCTGCATGGAAAAGGCTATAAGAATATTGACCTGGTAAATGAAGGGCTGGAAACAATGAAAAATCATGTTCCTGACAATGATCCGGAGCGTTTCGAGGTTTTATATAAAATCCTCCTGCAGGAAGGACGGCAGAAAGAGGCCATGGAACTTGTGAAGAAAAAGGTGGAAGAAGGAGAGAAGCTCGAACATATGCTGGCTGAAAGCTATTTGAAAGAGCAGGAGATTGATAAAGCCCAGGAAATGGCAGCGCTTGGGATAAAAAGGGGTAACCATGAATGCTGCTATCTGCTGGGGGCGGCGCTGGATATTAAAAAAGAGCACCGGGCGGCAGAAAGCGCTTACCAGGAAGCTATTAAAAACTGTGACCAG
This sequence comes from Candidatus Altimarinota bacterium, assembly GCA_017994125.1. Lineage (GTDB taxonomy): Bacteria > Patescibacteriota > Gracilibacteria > UBA1369 > UBA1369 > JAGOLJ01. Next base: position 4,867 of record JAGOLJ010000034.1, on the reverse strand, counting down.
CGCGCCTATTTGAATATGGCCTCATTGTACGGAAGAGAAGGGGATATCAAGCAGGCCCGTGAATATTATTTATACTCATTAAGAAGCAGTTTCTGGCACCATGCCCTGCTGCCGGCGCTGGAATTTTTTATGAAAAACGGATTTAAGGATGAGGCATGCAGTGCTTTTACCAAGGCCTGTATGGAAAATTATAATGCAGCTGTGTTGGCGCAAATTGTACAGGAAAGTGATGATGAAATAGCTGAGGCTATGTGCATGACAGCGGCGGAAGCAGATTTTCCGCAGGCGATGGTTTGGCATGGGGATGCCCTTGTTGCCAAAGGAAGACTGCGCCGGGCAGAAAGCTTTTATCAACAGGCGACTATGAAGGGATTAAAGGAGGCGCGTATTTACCTGGCCCAATGTTACAAACTCCAGGGTAAACTGGATCAAGCGGCACAGGAGTTCTCACAGGCGCTAAAAGATGGCATTAACTGCTACATTGAATTCGGGATGCTGCTGGAACAGATGGAGAATTTTGATCAGGCGATGTTATGTTTCAGAATGGCTATTGATATGGGCGACAAGGAAGCGTATGAGAAACTTTTAAAGCTCCTGGTAAAGACGGGGAAAAATCAGGAAGCGGAGATGCTGATGGGATTAGCGATAAGGTGTAATGCTCCCATGGAGGAATTATTCAACCACGGGGCGCCGGGGGATAAAGAAATAGCAATTAATACCAGGGCGGACAGGAACTCAAATTGATTTTGGGGTTGGCATTTAGATTTAATGGACTAGAATAGCCATGGTCTTGCGGGACTTTACATCCTAAAAGAATTACCAAATGGCCGAAAACAATCAAGGTACGATGATCCCGGAAAAGGGATTAGCATCTCCATGCGGACTGATGGAAGATATTGGTTTGTTTCTGGAGGAATGCAGGCAGCTGGGCAGACCGCCCTTAATTGTAGTGCTTGGCCCTACGGCTTCGGGCAAGACGGCTCTTAGCATTAAGATTGCCAAAGCTTTTGACGGTGAAGTGGTTTCAGCCGATTCAAGGCAGATTTATAAACACATGGATATAGGCACTGAAAAGGTAACGGAAGCAGAAAAAGAGGGAATTCCTCATTATCTGATTGATGTGGTTTCACCGAATGAGGATTTTTCACTGGCGGAATATAAGAGGGCTGCATTAAAAGTGATTGGAGAGATCCTGCGAAGGCGGAAAGTGCCTATTTTATGCGGGGGGACGGGACTTTATATCAATGCGATTGTGGATAATTACCAGATTCCTCATGTGCCGCCGCAATTCGATTTGCGTCAAGAACTGGCAAGATACTGCGAACAGCACGGGGTTTTGGCCCTGCATGACCTGCTTAAGGAGCGTGATCCCGAAGCTGCGGCGAAAATCCATCCCAATAATGTACGTTATGTGATCCGTGCGCTGGAAATAAACCTGAGCGGCGGGGACAAAAAACGCGAGGAAAAAGGTGACCAGATGTTTAATGTTTTTTCGGTTGGTGTGGACTGGCCGCGCGAAGACCTTTATGACAGGATTAACCGGCGCGTTGATTCACAATTGGACAGGGGGCTTTTAAACGAGGTAAAAACACTGATGATGCGTGGCTACGGGAGCGACCTGCCATCTTTAACTTCAATCGGCTATGCGGAAATAATTTCGTACCTGAAAGGAGAAACCGACTTGCAATCGGCGCTGGAAAATATTAAAAAGAATACTCGCAATTATGCTAAAAGACAGTTAACATGGTTCCGTCATAATCAGGGTGTACGATGGATCACTCCGGGGGACCTGAATCAATTACTAATGACGAATTACTAATGACGAATTACTAATGACGAATTACTAATGACGAATTACTAGTTAAAAGTGAAAAATTAGGAATTAAAGAGGTAAAAGTTTAATTTTCAGTTTTTAATTTTTAATTAACAATTAGGTGTCTGTACTTAAAAAGAACTGGCGAATCCTTAATAACGACAGAAGCAAGGATGTGGCCGAACGTTTGTTTGCAAACCGCGGCCTGAAATCCACAAAAGCAGTGAATGACTTCCTGAATACCAGTATCAAGAAAGGCTTTCACAACCCCTTCCTGATGAAGAACATGGAAAAAGCGGTGGAAAGGATAAAAAAGGCTGTGGAAAAGGAGGAGCGTATTATGATCTTTGGGGACTATGACGTTGACGGCATCAGCGGGACGGCTATTTTGGTGCACACGCTTAAACTGCTGGGAGCAAAAGTTTCTTATCGCCTGCCCCATCGCGTTGAAAATGGCTATGGATTGAGCCAAATGTTTATTGATGATTTTGTTAACGTAAAAGTTGATTTGCTGATTACGGTTGACTGCGGAATTTCTTCACGCGAGCAGATTGAGGATGCAGCCAACCGGGGGATTGACGTTATTATTACTGACCACCACAAGATTCCTGAGGGGTTCCCTGACAGGGCTTACGCTGTTTTGCACCCATTGCAGATTGGATGTGATTATCCGTTTAAGGGACTTACCGGCGCTGGGGTTGCCTATAAGCTGGCATCCGCTTTAATTAAAGATATTTTGAGCGGAGAAGAGCGCGACGACTTTTTGCACGGGCTGCTTGATTTGGCCAGTTTGGGAACGGTGGCAGACCTTGGTCCGTTGCTGGATGAGAACCGCATTATTGTAAAATACGGCTTACAGTCTTTAAAAAACACTAAATGGGTTGGGCTTAATTACCTGATGGAATACGCAGGTGTTGATGCCAATTCCAAACTGGACGCAAGCGTAATTGGCTTCCGCCTTGGACCACGCATTAATGCGGCCGGGCGTATTGCCAATCCTTATTATTCGCTGCAGCTGCTTTTGTATGACAAGCCTGATGAACGCGGCCGCGTACTAGCTGAACAGCTGGATACATTGAATAAAAAACGCCAGCAAATGGTAGCAGAGGCATTGGAAGAGATGGAAAGCCACATTGATCCTGAACAGGAACGCCATAAGTTTTTCATGGCCTGGAGCCCAAACTGGCACGTAGGTATTTTGGGGCTTTTGGCTGGCAAATTTGTAGAAAGACATCAGGCCCCATGTATTGTGCTGCAGGATCTTGGCGATTACCTGGTTGCATCCGGGCGCAGCCCCGAAGCTTTTAACATGGTTGAAGCGTTGACCCAGCACAGCCAGTATCTTAAAAACTTTGGCGGACATGCCCAGGCAGCCGGCTTTACTATTGAGAAAAAGAATCTGGAGGCTTTTAAGGAATCCATGATTAAGTATGTTGATGAGCAACTGAACGGCCATGAGATTAAACAGAACCTGAATATTGAATGTGAACTGAGTGAGGAAGAGATTAATGACAAGACGATCCAGCTTTTACAGCAACTGGAACCTTTTGGCATTGGAAATGAACAACCCAAATTCCTTATTCGCAACCTGGACGTTGTTGATCTTAAGAAAGTTGGTAAAGAAGCCCGTCATTTGTTTTTTGGAGTTCAAGGCAAGTTGAAACGGTATCCTGTGATCGGCTTTAAACTGGGTGAATTTGAACCGTACCTGCAGGAAAATCCGAAGATTGATCTGATCTGCCATCTGGAAGAAAATGAATGGAACGGTACTAAAAAGATCCAGCTTAGGGCCATAGATTTTAAGGCGGCAGAGTAAATAAGGGGGCTTGGTAAATTGCCTGAAGAACAGTTTGATTAATTGTTTGACTTGCTACTTTTGCTTTGATACATTTTGCCCTTCGTTATTAAGGGTGATTTTGTGCTTGAAGACTGAAGCTGAGGTGGTTGATATTTGCGACGTTTTATTGTAAAATATATAGATATATTTAACTGAAGAAATGGAGAAAATCCGCAAGCAGATTATTGAGATGATTAAAAGGAGCCAGAGTATTCTGGTAATGCCGTCGTCCCCGCCGGATGGGGATTCGCTTGGAGCAGCGCTGGCCCTTTATTGGATTTTGAAGAAACTGGATAAACAGGTGACGGTGGTCTGCGCAGACCCGATTCCGGAGGCTTTCCAGTTTTTGCCGACAACAACGGTAATCAGTAATGAGTTTTCGGCGGCGCGGGATTTTATTGTTACTCTGGACTGCCAAAAAGCTCAGCTGAAATCTATCCGGAGTAAGCTTGAACATGATAAGGTGAATATCATTTTAACGTCCAAGAAAGGCCAATTCAGCAAGGAAGATGTTTCCTTCCATTATGGGCCAAGCCGTTATGACCTGATTATTACGGTGGATACGGCAGACCTGGAGCAGCTGGGAAGATTTTACGAAGACAATACCGATTTATTCACGTCACTGCCGCTAATCAATATTGACCATCACGCTTCCAACGGCAATTTTGGAAGAATCAATCTGGTTGATGTGATGAGTTCGGCAACAACGGAATTGATGATCCCACTGGTGCATGAGATGGAGCAGGAGTTTGGAATGAGACTGATGGATGAAGATACTGCGACGCTGCTTTTGGCAGGCATTATCACCGATACCGGAAGTTTCCAGAATGCCAATACAACGCCGCGTTCTTTCGCGGCGGCGGCGCAATTGATTAAAGAAGGCGCGCGTCAGCAGGAGATTATTCAGAACGTTTTCAAGACCAAGCAGCTTTCCACTTTGCGGCTTTGGGGAAGGATTTTAAGCAATATGAAAGTGGATCCGAAATACCGGATGGCCTGGTCGGTTATTGCCAAGCGGGATCTGGTAGAGACCGGCAGCCGCGAGGATGAAACCGGCGGGATTATTGATGAACTGATGACTAATGCTCCCGGGACGGAGATTGTTTTTCTATTGAAGGAAAAAGCTGAAGGGCTGATTTCCGGCAGCATCAGGACAACGACGGCGGCGGTGGACGCGAGCGCAATCGCCGAAATGTTCGGAGGCGGCGGCCATGTGC
>JAGOLJ010000033.1 GCA_017994125.1 Candidatus Altimarinota bacterium | reverse complement strand
CTTTAAATCGTTCTGCGCCATAAGTCCTTGTGGTTAACGCCCGCTTTCATCACTTCATGTATTAGCCCCGAAATAAGGGGAGGACTACACGATCAAAAAGCAGACTAAAATAAAAACAGCAGAAATTTAATATAATTCTGGCCGCAAATCAAGCAAAAAACCATTTTTGATACCTGCCACACAGCTAAGATTGTCCTTTGACAATATTTACACAAAAATGATAAAATAATCTGATTATTTAGAAAAACATGGACAATCTTCAACCTCAACTAAATCCAACCCAGCCGGCCACAGTCCCAGTTGCCACCCCTGCGCCAGCTGCTCCGCAAACCACTGTTCAACCCCAGAGTGCTATTCCTCAAGCTCCTTCTCAGCCAGCTCCAGTCCAGACAGTAACAACTCAGCCATCAACCCTCAGCATGATTGAAAATCTTGCGACGCGTCCTATTATGATTACTATTACATTGCCAACGAATGCCTATTTCCTTTCAGGAATAAGGGATTTTACACTCGGGCTTATTAAAAACATGACCGAGTTTTCAGAGCAGTGGGCTTTCAGGTTTCAGTCTGTAGTTGATGAGCTTTGCAACAACGCCATTGAATATGGGTCAACGCCGGGACAGGATATTAAAATTACTTTCATTAGTGTGCCACATCAGTCTATTGAAATTCATATTGAAGATACGGGTACCGGCAAAAACAAGGTTACAGCCGCCGATTTAAGCAGAATGCTCGAAGAAAAACGCAAGCCTAATTACGAATTTAAAGGCATTCGTGGTCGCGGGCTTGCTAAAATAGTCGCGGAATGGAGCGATGAACTGGTTTTTGAAGACACCGAAAAGGGCGGAATCAGAGTCAAAATAAAAAAAATGCTTAATGATCCTAAAGTCCAACAGGACATGGCAAAATATCTTGAAAGCCCCAATCACCTTGTGCTTTCATAGAACTATAAAAATAATAAATAACAATTTAAAAAAACAAACATGACGCAAGTTAATATCACCATTGAAGACATTCCAGTCACGGGGCAGGGAATAGTAGCCAAGCTTGTTAAATTCCAGGGCCAGCTTGATGAAAGCAACGTTGATGAAAAATCCAAACTGATTTACCAGATCATTGAACAGAATCCCCAAAACCTTTACCTGCTTTTTGATTTTGAAGAACTTGAATACATGAACAGTAAATCGATCGGATACCTAACTGACTGGTATGGGAAAATTACACAGGGCAATGGCAAACTCGCCATCGCCAAAACCAGGAGCAATATCCTGGATATCTTGCAGGTTGTAGGTTTAACCCAACTCATCAGCTGCTATCCAACACTGGACGAAGCAAAATTTGCACTATTAAGGGCAAATGTCCCCACTGTACCTGTTGACCCTTCCATTTCAGTAGCCCCCGCTGTCCCCGCCGCCACATCTCCAACACCTTCAACTTTGGAGAATCCAGCCACGGTTCAGGTCCCATCCGCTCCAGCACAACCTGCCGTTACAGAAACACCGGCTCCGGCAGCGCCAGCCGTTACAGAAACGACAGGCAATGAACCTGCCCCAATCCAACAAATCAAACTAGAATAATCTCGATGGCTATTGATGACCTTTATTTATACCTGCTTGCCGGGTTCTTGGCACTGATACCTGCCATCATCTGGCTGGCGGTCATCTTTAAAAATACCAAAAGGAAAGGGATACAGCTCTTGTTGTTTATGGGAAGCGTATTTTCTGTTGTGCCCGTATTTCTTCTTCAGTATTTATTAAACCTTTTTCCCCAGTTTGACATTGCCAAATTTTTTGAATCACACATCGAAAACCAGAATATCAACCTGATTATCCTTTTTATATGTGTAGGCGTTGTTGAAGAGCTTGTTAAACAGGGACTGGTAAGAATGGTCGATAAAAAATATCTGCTAATAGAGACCATTAACGATTCCATCCGCTTCAGCCTGATTGGGGCCTTGGGTTTTTCTTTCGCCGAAAATATCTTTTACATATATGCCATCTATACCCAATACGGTATCCAGCAGCTAATAGTCGCATATTTATTCAGGTCATTATTCACAACCTGTGCTCACCTGATCTTCTCCGGATTTTTTGGCTATTATTACGGTATAGGTAAATTTTCCATGAATGTGGTGGCTCAAACAAAATGGACAGGTAAAAAACTACATCTTTCATCCGCCATTGGCTGGTTGATGGGCATATCACGCATGCAAACATACAAGGAACTCGAAATCCTTAAAGGCCTAATGATCGCAATTGCCCTGCACGCCACCTTTAATTTCTTTCTTCAGTTGAATCAGATTTTGCCGGTCGCCATCTACATACTTGCAATGGGATTTTTACTGCGTAGCCTTATGAAAAGGAGGTCAGGTAAACTTATCATGGTAACCGATCCTACCGCCCAACGAACTTCCAATATGGCTCAAAAAGATGAAGATGTTGTTATTGAGCTAATGGGCATGTGGTTTAAGAGCAAACGGTATGTTGACGTCCTTCACATTTGCCAGCGCCTTCTGGAAAGAGATCCCGACAATAAAGTAGTTCAAATGTTTAAGACACAGGCTCTTGATAAAATAAAAGAAGGCGATGCCTATGGCAAAATTCTCCAGAATATTTTCCCTGAAAAAAAAGAAAAATCATTAGCTGAAATGATTAAAGAGAAAGAATCTAATCACTCTGGATCTCCACTTCCAGCCGCATCAGTATTACCAGTTAAACCACCACCCAAAAAAGAACGGGGCTTTTTTGAACTTAAATTGTGAGTTTAGCTTTACCGCTTTAAATAAAATTTATATCATGTCGGAGCAAATTAATGATCAAATTAATGCTGCTCCGGAAGTTAAAAATTGCGATCGTCTGTGATTGGCTGACCAACTTCGGTGGTGCCGAAAAAGTAATCCTTGCGCTTCATCGTCTTTTCCCAAGTGCACCGATTTACACCCCGGTTTACAACGCTGCCAAAATGCACGGATTCGAAGACGCCAGAATAATAACTTCATATCTTCAGCATTTTCCACTGGCAGCGCAGAAGCACCAGCTTTACCTCCCTTTTTATCCACGCGTTTTTGAACAATACAACCTTGATGATTTTGATATCGTCATTTCCAGTTCCCATTCCTGTGCCAAGGGTATTATTACAAAGCCCTCCACCATGCATGTCTGCTATTGTCATTCTCCAATGCGCTATGCCTGGGAAGATAGCATTAACTACATCAACGATTACGAAATTAATCCTCTGATCAAAATTGCCGCCAAGTATAGCATCCATAAGCTTCGTCTCTGGGACAGGCTTAGCGCTGAGCGGGTAGATCACTTTATTGCCAACTCCAAGACCGTTCAGAAACGAATTTATAAATATTACCGCAAGCCATCTTCGGTCATTCATCCTTTCGTTGATGTAGGCCAATTCCCATTATCCAGGAAGCGGCAGGATTACTTCCTGGCTGCCGGGCGCCTGATTCCCTACAAAAAATTCGACCTCATCGTGGAAACGTTCAATCGCCTTAAACTCCCACTCAAAATTGTTGGCACAGGCGTATCTTTTAATAAACTTCGTGATATGGCTGGATCCAATATTGAATTCCTTGGATTCGTTAATAACAAAGAGTTAAGTGAACTCTACCAGAATGCAAAAGCTTTTATTTTTCCGCAGATTGAAGATTTTGGCATTACTCCGCTGGAAGCCATGGCCACCGGATGCCCGGTTATTGCCCACAACCAGGGAGGAGCTCTGGAAACAGTGATCGACAACAAAACCGGCATTTTCTTCGATGAACAAACTCCCGAATCGCTGGCTGCCGCAATTACCAGGTTTAACAAAAACAGGTTTGATCCGGAAAAAATACGTAACCACGCGTCCGGCTTCGACATCGAAGTGTTTAATTCAAAGATTCTGGAATATCTGGAAAAAAAGTGGGAACACTGGCAAAAAGAAATGATCAATTAACTAAAAAAACATGAATCTTCTAAACCTGAGATATTTCTTAAAAAGAAGCACCGTCTTCATTATAATTTTGTCACTCTTTACAGCTGCACTAAGCTTTGGCTTCTATCAGCTTTACCGCGGAGGAAATACCTATAACGCTACCATTTTCGTAAATCTTGGAGTTAAGGAAAAAAACGGGCTTAGCCAGGGGAACTCTTCTGCCTATGACCTGGTACAGGCCGCCGACGCTTTTTCTGAAACTGTCCAGGGCTGGTTTAAAAATCCCGAATTCATCTCCAGAATAAAAAACAGCCTGTCTGCGGGCATTGATGTTTCCGCCAAGAAACAGGAAAAGCAAAACCTGGTGATCACCTTTAAGGCTCCGGATGAAACCTTTGCCAAAAAAGCCGCGCAAAGTATCCGCGACAACCTTCAGCAGGAAATCGGCACATATAATTTGGCAACAAATAGCTCTTTTCAGATTGCCATTTACAACGCGGAATTCAGAACAGAATCCAGCTCAGTTAAATATCTGATCCTGATCATAGGATTAATCCTGGGCCTGATGATAAGCATGCTGCTAAAACTTTTTGTCGAAAAATATCTGAACGCGGTCACCTATATAGAGCAGGCAGAGGACATATTAGGGAAAGCCGCTGATATTATTGATTCCCAGAAACCCGATTCAGTACACTTCCTAAAGAAAATATTTGCCCATCATGGTGAAAACAAACCACTCATCATCGGGCTTAATTTCAACCCCGAACAGCTCATCAAAAATCTTGAAAAACTTTCCGGCGATCTTAAATGCCAGGCTATGGAATTTCCGGGAGACATTGACCCGGGCCTGTTTAGGCATCACAAATTTATCTATGTGATAGTCAAATTGGGTACCTCCAGAATCGATGCTTTGGAAAAAATAAAAGTACTGGCTGGACCAGCTATCGTCCCGATTCTTCAGGCATAATCATTTGTAATGGATATTATCATTGATCTCCGGCCTCTGATTGGCGGGAAAAACACCGGAGTTGAAACATACATAAAATGTCTGCTTGGAGAGCTTTTCAAAATAGACCGGAAGAACCGGTATCTTTTAGTAACCAATTCATTTCACCGCCAGTCTTGGATGGCAGACCTTTTTAAGGGAGAAAATATTCATTTTGTTCAAACGCATCTTCCCAACAAAATTCTCAATCTCTGCCTTTCAGTTTTTAACTTCCCCAAACTGGATTTATGGTTTACCAAAAGACAGAAACATTTTAACGGGTTTAAAGCTAAAATCTTCTTTGCGCCTGATTTGAGGCCAGTATCCACCTCTAAGAAAGTAGCAAAAATAATCACCGTACATGATCTTTCCTTCATAAGATACCCGCAATTTTTTTCTTTTAAAACGCGCCTTTGGCATAGGCTTCTCAGGCCAAAGCGGGAAATTGGCAATGCCTCCAGGATAATTGCCGTATCCGAATTTACAAAACAGGAACTGTTATCTGTTTACAATGTTCCTGAAAATAAAATTACCGTAATTCATGAGGGAGTTGATGAAGATATGGGATTACAGCAGCTTTCCAAAAATGAACAGATAAAAATTGATGAAAAATACGGACTGCCGGCTGATTATTTTCTTTTTCTGGCAACCCTTGAACCCAGAAAAAACCTTATCAGGATGATTAAGGCCTTCAGGATTTTTAAATCTTCAAACCGGAATGACATTAAACTGGTACTGGCCGGCATTAAAAATCCAGGGATTTTTCGCGACATCAAAATCGACCACGATCCGGATATTATATTGAGCGGATACATAGCCCCTGAAGACAAAGCTTACGTTTTTCAGAAAGCGAGGGTCTTTATTTACCCATCAATCTATGAAGGCTTCGGTTTACCCCTTCTGGAAGCAATGAAAAGTGGTACACCCATCATCACCTCTTCTTCCGCATCTATGCCGGAAATCGCCGCAGAAACCGCCATCTATGTGAATCCATTTAGTACAGAATCAATTGCTAAAGGAATGAGCCGGATTGTTGCCACTGACCTTCACAGTCAACTACAGCAAAACTGTCTTAAAAGGGTTAAAGATTTTAGTTGGGAAAAATGTGCCCTCCAGACACTCGCTTTATTTGAAAACGTAAAAGAGTAAGAATCTAATCTATTTTACCCTGGCTGTATAATCCTGGACAAAAATTGCCACGATCGTTGCCAGCGGAATTGCCAGTATAAGTCCCAGGATATTCAGATACTGATAACCAATCATCATTGAAAAAATGATGATGATTGGGCTTAAACCGACAGCCTTATTCATAATCATCGGTTGCAGAACATTATTTTCAACCTGCTGGATCAGTAAATAATAGATCGACATATAAAGGGACAACATAGGGGATTGATTGAAAACAATCGGGAAAGTAAGAGCCCATGCAAAAACCCTTCCCATCATCGGGACAACCATGCAGATACCGGCCAAAATCGAAAGCGTTAAGGCATAATCAATACCCATCATCACAAGGCCTATGTAGCTCACAAACCCTGCAGCAATACTAACCATCAGTTGGCCACGCAGCCATTGGCCGATATGTTCCTTGATTGCCTCCATCCTTGTAGAAATATATTGGCCATATTTTGAAGGAAACAAGGACAACAGAAAATTCTCAATTGGTTTTTCTTCAACCGTCATAAAGAAGGTCAAAAGCAAAACAATAATCAGATTGAATAAACCAAAAGAAATCGTCAGCAGTTTATCTGAAACAATCATCAAAGCTCCCTGTACCTGGGATGCAGCGGCCTTTATATCTACTGCCGCATAAATCTGGTTAAGGTAAGGCTTTAACTCTTTGGCCCAGGGGACAGGGGAGTTATCACGCGTAATGTTTGTTACAAAATCTCCAACACTCTTGGAAATACCAACGATCTGTGAAGCCACAAGTGAAACAACATTAGTTACAAAAATTCCAATCAGCACAAAAATCACCACATAAAAAAGCAAAACGCTTATCGACCTTGGGATATGGCGGGCCTGCATCCAGTCAATTAAAGGATCAAGTGCGGCAGCCAAAAGAAAAGACAAAAAGAAAATCAGCAGTGTACCGCGGATGTCATAAAGAAAGTAACACAGAGCCAAAAGCAAAATCACATAAGCGGTAGCTTTTGCGGCACTCGATGGTGAAATTTCCAGAACTGATTTGCCCGATAACTCCTTTTTGGGGACATTTGCAGTCTCAAAAGACATTCTTTTTTCCTCTTTCATTTTTTCCAGATGCTGTTTAATCGAATCAATCTTCCCCGTAAGCTTGTTCATCCAAACAGCCAAAAAACCTTCAGATCCCTTTTTGTTTTTCATGGTTAAAAATTAACTTGTAAATAATGCCATAACCGCATTAACGAGAATCCAGGCAATTGAAGCCACTGCTAATCCCATTAAAGCGTGAGTAATATATTGTTTGCCCTTTTCTTTCTTTTCCGTAAGTCCGCCCCAGATATAAAAATATCCGCCCAGCACAATAAACAAGACTACCAGGATTCCCACAATTCCTAATAAATAATTGGCAAAATAAGTCACAAAATATGGAAGCATGGCCAGCGAAATCCTTCCGGTCCTGATTGCACAACCCAACAGATTCATAGGATCATCGGCGGGCCTTACATCCATCTGATTATTTTCATCATTCATCGCCTTTTGGGCCTGATCAAGTGCGTATTTTTTTTGATTAATAGGGATACAATCCATACAGATTTTATATCCCGGATCGGCCTGACATTTAGCATAATTTGCCTCACATATTGCCCTTTCATTCGCATCAATCTTATTGTATTCATCTTGCGCAGCTTTAACTTTTGATTCTGTTTCGGCAGTTCTTGTGTCTTCAACGGAAGGAACTTTGGCATTAATTTCAAACTCGTTTAATACTTGTCTGCAAGCATCATTTGATAAATCCGACTTCGGCAGCACCGTAATCTGCGCATGCGCAACTCCGCTGAAAATAAAGGAAAACAGAATAACTGGAATTATTATTTTTATCCTCATAAGTTGGCCTGTTTCAAAAAGTATTTAAATTTAAGCCCATTTTATCAGATAGTGAAGCTTGCCTCAAACAATAAAAAAAGTATATTGTCTTTGTCCCTTTCAGCTTAAAACTAACCATACACGTGAAATGGCAGAAACAGCAGACCCAAAATCAGTCATCCCAGGACATCAGCTCCCCATCATTGCGATTGTAGGCAGGCCCAACGTCGGCAAATCCACCCTGTTTAACCGCCTTATCAATAGACGCCTCGCCATCACCTCGGAAATTGCCGGGACTACCCGCGACCGCATTTATTACCATACAACCATCAACTCCATGCCGGTTATCCTGGTAGATACCGGCGGTCTGGAATATGGCGAAAAAGAACAAATTGAAGGCGATGTCCAAAAACAGGTAAAACTTGCCATCGATGACGCCGATCTGATTGTTTTTGTCTTTGATGCCAAGGACGGCCTTACCATTGAAGATTTCGGCGCTGCCGACAAATTAAGGAAATCCCACAAACAGGTTTTACTAGTGGCAAACAAAAGCGACGCCAAAGACACTCAGGCCAACATAGCTGAATCTTACCAGCTGGGATTTGGCGAACCTGTTGAAATTTCTGCCTATCATAACCGCAACATCGACGGCCTTACAGATGAAATCGAAAACCTTATCAAAAAACAGGGGTACGGCAAAATTGCCATATCCGAAATAGACCAGAGTATCACCAACATAGGTTTTGTAGGCAAACCAAACGTGGGCAAATCTTCACTTGTAAACGCCCTTCTTGGTGAAAATAAGGTCATTGTATCAGATATCCCCGGAACCACCCGCGATGCCATAGATACACCGGTGACCTGGAATGACCTCAAGTTTAATTTGATTGATACAGCCGGACTGCGTCGCCGCGGGAAAATCGAAAAAGGACTGGAAAAACTTAGCAGCTTCCGCTCCCTTGAAGCTATCGAAAGATCAGACGTCGTCTGCCTTATACTGGATTTTTCAGAGGGAATCAAAAAACAGGATCAGCATATAGCGTCTTATATTCTTGAAGCAGGAAAAGGCCTTGTCCTGGTCGTAAATAAGTGCGACCTGATGGAAGACCGCGCTAAAGATGAAGCACGCTTAATCCGCAGCCTGCGCCACCGCTTTGACTTTTTGCCATGGGCGCCGGTCATTTTTGTTTCAGCCCTTAAGCATGGCAATATTGAAAAAATCTTTGATCTTGCTAACACCATTCATCAGGAAAGATACCGTCAGATTGGAAGCGAAGAACTAGATGGTTTTATGAAAGAGATCACCTACAAACATCTTCCACCTCCATCGGGCAATGTTATTCCAAAATTTTATCATCTTGAACAGACCGGGACCAATCCTCCAACTTTTACCTATTACGTAAACAAAGCCGACGGGATTCATTTTTCCTACCGCCGTTACCTGGAAAACGAAATGCGGGCCAAATATGGATTTAACGGGACATCAATCAGGATCATTTACAAAAACCGCTGATACGCTTTTCCCACTTTTCCTGAAACTCTTTTCGCCTATCCCAATTGTGGTATTTCAGCATTGAATCATTCACCGTAACCGAAGCGTTATCTCCCAGTTTTGACAGTTTTGCATGATGCCTCTTTTGATGAATATGACGCAAATAAGATTCAAGCAGATTTCCCAAACGGGACTGCAATATTTTCTCAATTAACCTGGAAACTGCATACTGCCGGTCACCCTTATTAATCCCGGTATACAAGGATTTTTCCGGTTCCCAGTTTGTGAAAAAATCCTTAACCCAGATATTCTCTTTGCAAAAATCATGATAAGTATCCATTCCAAATACCGGTTTTAATGAAGCTGTCCAGAAGTCCAGATATACATCTTTTTTATTTTTTATACCCGAAAGGTTCAGTTTCTTATCATTTATAAAAAAACTCAGACAAAATCTTCCCGCCACTTTGTTCCCGTGTCTGCGCACACCAAACAGGTGCGTAAGCAAAGTGACCATTGTTCTGGCCGTAAAAATTCTCCCCTCTTTTGTCACTATAAACAAATCAATATCGCTGTTCTTGTCTCCGGCGCCAAACGCTGGACTGTTACAGACGGCAACCATCTTTATAAAAGGGCAAAGCCTGAAAATAAAGTGATATTTTTTTACTTTTTTCCTGAAACCGTCGTTAATGTCACTTTGAATCTTCCTCAGGTTTTTCAGCTGATCTCTTTTCATTATCTCTCCAGTCAAAGCAAAACAGCCATTACTTTCAATAACAATTTTTTTACCAATCAGGCGGTTAACCACTTCATCAAACCCGGCACGACTGCCGCCAGGCCCATAAAGATAATGCCAAATTTCTTCAATCCTAAGCGGGCGCTTAAAGATTTCAAAAAAAGCCAAAGTTTTTATAGTGGAATCTTCCATACATCTGAAAACTTATATTATTTATATGAAAAATTCAAATAGTAGCGTATCATAGCCACGAAATTAGTTTTTGCCATATGCCTGAAAATACTGAACAAAATCGTGAAGAATATCTTAAACACCTTCTTAAAAATCTTCCTCATCATCCGGGCGTTTATAAAATGAAGGACAAGGACGGTACTTGTCCTTCATTTTATAAACGCCCGGATGATGAGGAAGATTTTTAAGAAGGTGTTT
>JAGOLJ010000032.1 GCA_017994125.1 Candidatus Altimarinota bacterium | reverse complement strand
AAAAAGACCTATAATGTATTGCCTTTAAATGGGACTGTTACGGTTCCTTTGTTTGCCGATTGCGGAGGAGGGTCTGTGAATGATGTTAAGGATTTTCTGCTTGAATACTATGTTAATTTTGAACTTGATCCGGATATTGCTTCTAATCTCGGGCCAGCCTATGCCCAGATGATAGGGAAGCTGGAAAATTTTGATATTTTGAGATGGAAGGTTTACGGTGAACCGCTTGATAAGGCAGGGAAGACAGATGCAATTTCAGATTTTTATCCCGCCAGCAGCGTTGATAATCCGGGCAGTCCCGTTTGTATTGGAACCAATCAGGATATTGACAGGAGTGTTTCATGTTTATTGCCGGTGGCCAATTTTGTGAAGACCAAGGAAGATGAAAACCAGCTTATTACTCCTGAAGATGTTGATAGTTCAAGCAATGTTAATGGCTGGAGTACGGCGCGTGAATGTTATCAGACAGATGCGGGGGTGATGGTGGCCAGCGTGGGTATCCAGCAGGGGTGTAGTATCAAAACGTTTATTGATAGCCATACCAAGAATTATCTTACCTTAACCAATGTTGTTAATCCCCAGATTCTTGGAATTTCCAATCCTTCTCTGGCGGCGTCAAAGGCAAATATCTATTACCGTGTAGTAGCCAGGGGAGGAAGAGGGTGCACAGCTGGCAGTGCCGGTTCAATCTTTAAGGTATCCGACGCCTTGAAAGGGGAATTTAAAGTGGCGAATTTGGGTCTGGCTCAATTGGGAGCATCCACTTCGGATTCAACTGCTGATTTTTCTTTGCCTCGTGAGTATGCGGAAATAAGCGCAGACGGTTATTCAGCCAACCATCAGGTTAAGCAGAGTATTGATGTCAGCTTAAAGTTAAATTCGTTCCTGCCGGTGTTTAATTTCTCCCTTTACCGGACAGATACCAGCGACAGCAGATTTTCACCTGTGGTAAAACCTGTAAAGACATCTGTTTTTGAGTTGGTGAAATAACGGCTTTGAATTTTGAGGTAACCCTGTATTCCGTTTGACAGTGTGATTCATTCCGTCTTAAATTAAGGCGCTTATTTAACCCAAAATCTTTTTAAGAGCTTATGCAAAAAAAGTTTTATGTAACAACATCAATTCCATATTTGAATGCCGGGCCGCATGTGGGGTTTGCCATGGAAGCGATTGAAGCTGACGTACTGGCCAGATTTCACCGTTTAAAAGACGAGGATGTTTTTTACCTGACGGGCACAGATGAGCATGGTATGAAAATGGTTCAGACGGCCAGGGAGCTTGGCATTACCGCACCGGAACTTGCTGACCGTAATGCAGCGCTTTTCAAGGATTTGAAGGGGAAATTGAATCTTGAATACGATCATTTCATCAGGACTACTGCTCCTGAGCATGAGCGTGGAGCAAGGAAGCTTTGGCAACAGTTAATTAAAGCTGGAGATTTGTATAAGGACAGTTATGAAGGTTTTTATTGTGTGGGATGTGAAGCCTTTGTGCTTGAAAAAGACCTGGTCGATGGCAAATGTCCTAATCATAATAAAGAGCCGCAAAGATTAAAGGAAGAAAATTATTTTTTTGCTTTGTCCAAATATAGCGACAGGATTGCCAAGGTAATTGAGAGCGGGGAGCTTAGGGTTGTACCTGAATCAAAGAAAAATGAGATTTTGTCGGTGATTAAAGAGGGGCTGAAGGATGTCAGCTTCTCGCGTCCCAAAGCCGTGCTGACCTGGGGAATTGAGGTTCCGGATGATCCCAGTCATGTGATGTACGTGTGGTGCGATGCGTTGTCCAACTATATTACGGCGATTGGTTATGAAAATGAATCAGCGCAGTTTAAGAGATACTGGCCGGCTGATGTACACGTTATTGGTAAGGATATTTTGCGTTTTCATGCGGCAATATGGATTGGGATGCTTATGTCTGCCGGGATGCCTTTGCCCAGGGCGATTTATGTACACGGATTCATTACGTCGGAGGGCAGGAAGATGAGCAAATCACTTAATAATGTAGTTGATCCTTCTGAGTATGTGGAAAAATATGGAACGGATGCTTTGCGTTATTTCCTGATGAAAGAGATTCCGACTACTGATGACGGAGATTTTAGCAGAGAGCGTTTTAAGGTTTTATATCAGTCAGAGCTGGCTAATAACATTGGTAATCTGGTAAGCCGCGTGATTGCGATGGCCGGAAAGTATTTTGACGGGAAGGTGCCTGAAGCGGATCTAAAAAATAACCTGATGAAGCAGAAGGTTAAGGATTTGTGGGATGGTTATGAAGATGCGATTAATGCTTTTGATCTTAAAAAGGCTTTGGAACAGGTTGCTGAGTTTGCTGATTTTGCGAACAGGTTTGTTGAGGAAACTAAGCCGTGGGTGCTTTTTAAAGAAGAGAAATCGGAAGAATTGAAAAAGTCGATGTATGACCTGTTAGAGATGATTCGTCAGATAGCTCTGTTGCTTAGGCCGTTTATGCCCGTGTCGGCTGAGAAAATTCTTGGTTGGCTGGGGTATGATCTAAAATCGTTTAAATATGATGAAGCGATTCAGTGGGGCGGCCTTAAAGAAGGACAGGTTTTAGCTAAAGCTGAGCCACTTTTCATGAGAGTGGAAGAGTCATGATCATCCTCCGGTGCCGGCGCTAATCAGCCTTAAGATGGTGGTTACAATAGCCAGTGAGAGCGCAATGATAATCAAACCGATGATGGCGTTGGTGATAGTCTTTTTAGCTGCATCCATGGCAGGCTGGTTGCCTCGGGAGATGACATAGCGCAAACCTCCGATGGCAAGGATTAAGATGCCGGTTGGACCGGCCAGGTAGAGTATGCCACCTGCTAAAACCTGCAGGAAGACGTTGGCAATACTTCCCTGGTTTTTGGCGGTATTGGATACGTCAATATTGGCGGCGTAAGGAGGACGAAGGTCTTCCTGGATAGTCACCTGGGCCAGGTAGCCGGAGTGGTTGTCCTGTTTTAAAGTTTGGGCGAGGCACAGAGTCCAATTAGCTGCGATGATTAATACGAGAATGATAGGGAAAAATATTTTTTTCATTAGCCAAAGAATCGTAATTGGGTAATGCCTAAAATGATGGCGTATGACACGGCCATAATAATAAGCGCCAAAAGGGAATACAAAATGATATTCATACCCTTTTTCCTTTTTTCATCGTTGCCCTGGGATGTAATCATCATGATGCCTCCATAAGTAAAGGCCATCGCGGCTAGAGCTCCTGAAATCTGCAGCATGAATTTGATGATATTGGCAATGACTGAGGTCCAGCTTGATGGATTGGGGAGGTTCCCGACCATTTGCAATTCTTTGGAAGCGGTGGTGGATACCTGTCCAGCTGGGTTCAGGGTTTGTTCAAGGCCTTTTAAGTCCTGGATTTGGGTAAAAGCGTAGCAGGTGACGTTAAATAATGTGGCTAGTGCCAATGCGACGGTGATGATGATGGCTAATTGTTGCAGATGTTTTTTCATAGTTTTTAAAATTGCAGACCGGCTACAATAGAAACAATTGCATAAGATAACAGTGATATAATCAGACCAGCAATGGCCCAGGTAATAGTTTTTTTGGCTGATTCGATTTTTTCGGTTTTACCATATGCGGTGAGGATCTGTATTCCACCGTAAATGATGAATAAAACGGCCAGCATTCCAGCCATGGCAATGACAGTCCTGGTAACAGCAGGGATCAGCTGTCCGGTGATAGCGGTTTCGGTTTGTCCCGCCGAATGCGGCAAAATTAATTGGGTATTGCCTGCTGGGATAATGGGGGGGCGAACTTGCGCGGATGCGACCATAATATCCTGGAGTAGAAGAGTGATAATAACGCCGTATTTTAAGAGTGTTTTCCTCATTAGAATACGAAGAAGTTAGGATTAATGGTGTAGAGGATGATTGCTGACATGAAAAGCAGTACAAGTCCGGTTAAGGATGACATGATTCTCTTTTTGGCTTCGTCTATTTTTCCGCTCTGGTCGCCGGCTGTGGCTATTTCTATTCCTCCCCAGATGGTAATAAAGACGCAAATAATGCCGATGATTGAAGCTGCCCAGCGGTAGATTGCTCCAATATAAACGTAAAGAAGTTCTGCGCCGGATTGGGCGTAGAAAATCCCGACTCTTTTACAGCTGGTTACGGTTGGTCCCGTGATATCGGAGCTGGGAGTGCAGTTTGAGGTAGGCTGGTAATCGCTATAACATTTGCGCATTACCTGTTGGGTGGAAGAGGTTCCAGTTCCTGTACCTGACTTTTTTGTTTGTTGGCTCGCAGCGGCAGCGGCGATTTCTTTTTCCGCATTTTTAATGGAATCATAATTGCTGATATCTTTGCAGCCTCCTTCATCTGTTTCACAGCAGGTTCTGCGCATACATTCAATGTATCCTTTTCCGGTTCCACTTTGGGAAGTGATTGGTTCTTCAATCACTGTTACAATGCTGTTGTAAGTTTCAGGTTTGTTTAAAGTGTTACAATTTCCGTCAAAGGCCTGCGCAAAAACGGTATTACTCTGGATAAGCATTATACCCAGAATGATAGCCCAAACTCTTTTTTTTAGCTTATTTGATTTCATAGAAAAGGCTTTGGACGTAAGCGGTAATGTAGTAGGCAAGAAGGGCAACAACCAATCCCATGACGGCATATTTGACCATGTCCTTAGCTTTGGTAATCAGTCTTTCCTGTCCGGATGAAGTCAGGTAGGTAAAGCCGCCGATAATTAAGGCCAGCATAGCAAAAGAGCCTATAACAATGGTTAGCTGGTTGATTAAAGTTACAATAGTGTATCCAATACCGCCTTTAACGCGTGTTTCAAAATCAGTTCCGCCTTGTCCTGGTACGGTCAGATAAGTCCCTACACTGAAGCTGCTGGTAGCACATCCCGATTTGTCTGTAGCGGTGCATTCGGCTGCCTGGGCGATGCTGGAAAAAATGAGCAGTCCCAGGATGATGATAAGGATGATCTGTGCAAATTTTTCGAGACGGGCCGGCATAGGTTTTTGCTTTTATTAATCCAATAATTATAGCATTTTTTAACCTGTTAAACAATAATATTGCGAATCGCCTTCATTTATTATATCCTTTTGCCTGCTTTTAGCGTGTGGGGCTTTAGCTCAGCTGGCTAGAGCGCTTCCATGGCATGGAAGAGGTCAGGGGTTCAAATCCCCTAAGCTCCACCAATATTGTGCATGTTTTGCGGCCAGCTACTTTAAATTGTCCGTTTTTTTTGTTATAATAAAACGTTATTTAAGAAATATTCACATTTTAGAGATGAATGATGTTTTTATTTTTATAGTTTCCATGTTTATGGTTGTTAAAGGGGCCACCATGGCGACGAAGCATGCCTCTCTTCTGGCGGAAAGTTACAGGCTTTCAAAGTACGTGGTTGGTTTTATTGTTGTGGCAGTAATTTCAATTCTTCCGGAAACGCTGATTGCCTTAAGTTCCGCTGTTAATGGAGTACCTTCGTTTGGGTTGGGAACGCTTTTTGGATCCAACATATCAGATCTTACACTGGTCTTTACGATACTTGTTCTGGTGGCAAATAGAAGTTTGAAAGTTGAAAGTAAAATTTTAAAAAACCATGCGGTATATCCTTTCTTCTTGCTACTCCCGTTAATACTGGGTTTTGATGGCTATTTTTCACGTCTGGAAGGTGTGGCCTTGATTGTTGTAGGTATGGTTTTTTATGTAATGGCATTAAAAGGAGGAATTGATAATTCACTTTCTTTCCATAACGGGATTGGCAGATATAAACATTTTTTGAAGCTTCTCTTTAGTATGGCAGTCCTTTTGGTTGGGTCATATTTTACAGTTTCTTCGGCAACCACAATTGCAGGATATTTGGGGGTAAGTCCTATTTTAATAGGTATATTGGTAGTAGGTATTGGGACAACAATGCCTGAATTGTTTTTTTCAATTAAATGTGTAAGGAAAGCCGATGATTCATTGGCAATAGGGGATCTTTTGGGAACAGTGCTTGCCGATGCAACAGTGGTAGTTGGTATTTTAGCACTGGTATCGCCATTTGCTTTCCCTGCCAAGATTGTTTATGTGACAGGAGGATTGATGGTTGTTGCTTCGCTGATGTTATTCAATTTTATGCGTTCCGGACGCAGTCTTTCCAAAAAAGAGGCGGCGCTGCTTTTTGCCTTTTGGCTTATTTTTGTACTGGTTGAATTTTTATCGGTTTAGGCTTCTACTTCCGGTGGAAGGTGTTTTACAGCCTCTTCTTCTGAGATAATATCAGCTTCCAAAAGGTCGGTAATTGATTTTTTCATGGTAGTCATTCCTTCTTTGAAGCCAGTTTCGATAGCTGAATTGATTTGATGAGTCTTGGCAGTACGGATCATGTTGGCGATACCGCTGTTATTGATCATGATTTCCAGTGCGGCAATACGGCCTTTCCCGTCTTTGGTCTTGAGCAGGTTTTGCCAGATAACGGCTTTTAGGCTTTCTGAGATTTGGGCGCGGATCTGGTTTTGCTGTTCAAAAGGGAAGGCATCGATGATACGGTCGACCGATTTGGCGGCTCCTTTGGTGTGTAATGAAGCAAAAACCAAGTGACCTGTTTCGGCCGCGGTTATAGCCATGGAAATTGTTTCAAGGTCACGCATTTCACCGATCAGGATGATGTCGGGGGCTTCGCGTAAGGCGGCACGGAGGGCTTTATTAAAGCTCTGAGTGTGGGTTTTGATTTCACGCTGGTTAATTAGCGCTTTTTTGTTTTCGTGGATGAATTCAATCGGGTCTTCAATGGTGATGATATGCTTTGATTTGTTGACATTTATCTCATTAATCATGGCTGCCAACGTGGTAGATTTACCCGAACCGGTTGGCCCGGTTACGATAATGAGTCCGTTGGGGTATTCGGTTACTTCTTTGAGTATTTCGGGGAGGCCAAGTTCATCCAGGGTATAGACATTTTCAGGAATCAGACGGAATACTCCGCCGATGCCTTTTCTTTGGACAAAGATGTTGGTTCTGAAACGGCTGATACTTGGGATATCCAATGAAAAGTCGATGTCGAGGGTTTTGGCAAAATAAGCCTTCTGTTCCTCATTTAGGCATTCGAGAAGGTATTCTTCCGCCAGTTTTTTAGTGAAGACAGGATGTTCGTCGATGACGATTAGGTCACCGTTAATACGCAGGATCGGTTTTGAGCCTGTCGTAATATAGATATCGGAAGCCTTATATTGGACCGCTGTGCGAAAAATCTTATCTAAGAGCATATTTTTTGTTTTTATTTTTTTGTTTTTTGGTGTGTTTTAGCCTAATCGGCCAATGCTTATTCCCTGCCAATTCTTATTAGAGATCCAGGTCTTCCATATCAACATTTTCGTCGTTTTCCGCTTTAGGAAGGACGTTTTCAATAGCGCCCCATTCGCTGTCTTCCAGTTCAGGAATAATTAAAGTGACTTTGTCTCCAACTTCGGCGCGGAAGTAGGTGACTGAAGCCAGGAGCACTTTATAAGCTTTACCGTTGCCGATGATCTTATATTGACCATCTTCATAGGTAAGGGTTCCAATGATACGTTTTCTTTCGACTGGCCCGATTTGTTTATAAACGAAAGAACCATCTTCGTTGATGGTAAGTTTAAGGATGTCTCCCGGAATGAGTTTGGATTTGCTGGCGTAGTTTGCCGGTACGGAGTAGGTCTTTTTATCAGGGCCAATCATGTTTTGGCCGTCGAAAACACCTTCAATGACCTGCTTTTCACCGGTTGATGTCATTGAGCCGACTTTGGATGCGGCAACCGCGTATTGTGTTTTGGCGGTTCCGGTGGTTATTTCACTTAAAATCTGCTTGGCTGAACGAATGTTGGATTCAGCGCTATCGAGCATTTCTTTAAGAAGGGCAATTTTGGAAGCTTGAGACATTTTGTTTAGTTGTTAGTTTTTGTATTATTTCGTTATTATTATAGCAGAAAAAAGCCTTTTTTCACAATCCTTTTTGGGGAGTTTTATTTGAGCTTCAGGAGGCCTCTTCTTTGCTGCTGACGATGTTCTGGATGACGGCACGTCTGGTCATGCCGACATTGCTGAAGATGCGGAAGGTAAAGACGAATGTTGCGGCAATGTACAGATCCAGGCCAAGTTTGTCGCCAAGCAGGGTGATGGAGATGGAGAGGATAATGTTGAAGAGAAGGCCGGTAATGAAGATAACGGCGTTAAACTGGTCCTTGGTTACTTCGGCGCGGATGGCTCCGAAAAGCGCATCAAGGATACCCATGATTACTACCGCTGTATATTTGGTGTATTCAAGCGGGATTGGGAAATTGATGGTTAAGCCGATTAAAAGCCCAATCAGGATGCCGATTATTGACCAGATCATGGCTATTTTCGTTTAAAAATTACTTTTTCGGTATCTGTACCGGATATTCTCAAGTCTATATATACCAAAGGACTGTTATAAATGTCCAATTTGGACAAGGCTTTTTTTAGTTTTTGGATTTGTTCCAGGAGGCCCTGCTCAGTGTTTGGGGCGCCTTTTTCCATATCCAGCATCACGTAAAAATACTTTTCGGTATAAAGATGGAGTTCACGCTCACGTGTTTTTAAAACAGCATAAAGGATGCGTATGCCAAATTTTTCCTCAAACAGGTTAATAGCCTTAATGGTATAGGTTAGCCGCTCGGTTGATCTTTTGGAGTCGTTTAGAAAAGGTTCGTTTAGCTTAAGATATTTTTCTGTATCCAGTTTGATATAGGGAAGATCGGGATTTTCATTGTTTTCTTCAATAACCAGTCCCTGGCTGTTAACCAGAAATTTTTTCTGGATGCCATTTACTGAGTTGATAATGTTGGCTGTGACAGGGTATTTTTCAATGATGATTTCCAGGCTGCTTGGAAATATTTTTTTAATTTTAAGGTTTTTGATTTCAGGGTGTTCAGTAAGGATTTGCTGTCTAATGGTTTCATCATTAAAAGTGACAAGGTTTTTACCGATGGAGGTATCCAGTACCTGATTCAATTTTTCGTTTTCCCCGTTTTCCAGTAGGTCATCATCGATAGAATATTTTTTGATGATGAAGTAGTTGGAAAAAAACAGGGCATAAATGGTAAAAGCTGTTAAGCCGAAAGCCAGGATAATGGCTAATATTATCTTTGGCAGCGGAGATCTTGTTTTGGGCGCTTTAGGAGCTACGAATACAGGTTTTTTAAAGCTGCCGAATTTCTTTTTTCTTCGGCCTGAGGCCGATTCGGTTTTGAGCAGATAAGGAGTTTTGAGTTCAGCTATTTTACTGATCTGGCCACCTTTAATTTTTTTCTTTTTAAGGAAACCAAAGATTTGCATCAATTAAACCGCTAGGAGTTATCTTTTCAGTGGTTTTAAAAATAAATGATGCCGGCCAAAGTTACAAGGAGAAGTCCGCCAAAGATTGCGATCATGTGTTTTACAAGCTTTCTGTTGCCAAAAAAGTATACAGTACCTACTTTTTGAACCATATTGAGGTACAGAACAATCAGGATCAGGTTTTTGGCCTGATCTGTAGTCATTAATTTGCCAACGTTGGTGGCTGTACTAATGATAACGGGATCATCAATGGCGAAGAAAGCCATTATGGAGGACAGGATAAAGTAAAGATTAACTCCGGCGAATGAAAGAATAACCTTGGAAAGAACCAGGGTCGCGACGATAAATCCCCCAAGCTTTAAGGCCTGTTTAAGTTTAAAGGGCGTTTCGAAGTTGCCGGTGTTGTCGATTTTTTCACGCTTTGATTTAAGGTAGTAAACTAATCCTATAATCATCATATAAACAAACATTAACCCTATGGCTGGGAGTGTCCGGTAAAAGAACTGTTCATTAAGAGCTCTAATTTCTATGAATGTTCTGATGAAGCTGATGCCGCAGGCAAGGGTTATTCCAGCAATGAAAGGGAATCTGGTCTTAGGCATTTCCCGGCTTTTATTTGCCAGTGTCAGAGATGTTGCAGTTGAAGAATAAAGTCCTCCCACTAGTCCCGAGAAGGCGATTCCTTTATGTTTGCCGATATATTTTACCAGAACATAGCCAAGGAAACTTATTCCGGACACAAGTACGACGATGAACCAGATGTTGTATGGGTTAAGAATGCTTACTCCACTTAATTCACCGGCTTTTTGGGCTTTGGGAAGGAAAAATCCGAATACCAGGTCGTCATAACTCTGGTTTGGCAGTATAGGAAGGATTACGAAAGCGATGATGGCAAATTTAACAGTATCGAAAAGTTCGGCGTAATTGATTTTAGATACGGCTTCATGGATGAATTTGCGGATTGAAAGGATCATGGTGGTGATGATGCCTACGATAACTGATATCTGTACGTATCCGGCCATTGCTATTGCGCCGATTAAGAAGACAATAATGGTTGAGATTTCCGAGGTAATGCCGATTCTTCCGAATTTGGATGCGAGGTAAACGTAGGAAGCAATGATAAGGCCTAGTATTGCAGTAAGGCATAAATAAAAGACCCATGGGTTGTAATTTATGCCAAAGAAAGCCGCAATTGCGCCAAAAAGACAGATAAGGATATCTGTACGTATGCCTACAGCACTAGTGTTTTTGGTAGCCTGTTTGTTTTTTTCCCGTTCCAGGCCGATCAGTGCACCCATTAAAAGGCTAGTAGCCAATGGAATGATAGCTTCAGTGGTGGATATACTGCTGAGC